>JABDQZ010000249.1 GCA_013041975.1 Gammaproteobacteria bacterium | reverse complement strand
TTCCAGTAGCGGATTGCGTCCATCATTGGCCTCATGCAGCACCCGGCGATTAAATTCCAGCCAGGTCAGTTCTCGATTGAGAAACAGCTCTGATGAATTCAGATCAAACTGGCTGTCATTGGCTGATTCTTCCGAGACTTCACTTTCGGTTTTTGCGGTATTTTCAGGGCTCATAGTTTATGCCTGGATACAAATTAAGCGGTAATAACGTAATTGTAATACGCTTTAACAAATTAATATAACTACAATAAATATAATGACTTTTTACAGCTAACTGTAAACATCAATACCTAGCACATCACTAAGATTCTGCTTTTGCTGTTCCTGGTCATTTTCGACGTAGGCATTGATGGCCCGCTGTTCTGGTGTGGACAGAGGCTGCTCTCTTGATAAAGTCTGCTGCTGGTTTTGTGAGAGATTACTTTCAAGTTCCTGTTGTGCAGAGCGTTTGTCCGCTTCAGTAATAACCCGGTCAAGCTGAAAGGAAGAAGATTCCTTTTTATCCGCAGTTTGCTCTATTTCCCGGACCTGGGACGTATTGCGTTCGCCCAAAATTGATGGGATCAGCGTAATCGCAGGATTGTTACTTATTTCCATAGTCGAATTCGAAAAAATCAGAGCTTTTTAATTATAGACCATTAAAAGCAAGCAGCCCTATTCATCCATGGTCATTCCCAGCATCCTGCCGTTCCTAAGCTACAAAAACCCATGATAAATGGCTTTTTTACCCTTCGGATCGCTGTTCACCCCGGAGGCCAGGTCATTGCACGGCCGCCCAGAAGGTGTAGATGGATATGAAAAACAGTTTGCCCAGCTTCCTCATTACAATTCATTACAGTACGATAACCGCGACCTGAAAGCCCCACATCTGCCGCAATCTGCTGAGCAGCCAGAAACATTTCACCTACCAGGGCCTTATCTTCATCCTTAATATCGTTGATGGTGGATATATGCTTTTTCGGAATCACCAGCACATGAGTTGGTGCTTGTGGATTCAAATCACGAAATCCGATCACATGATCGTTTTCAAAGATTTTTTCAGCCGGAATATCACCGGATACGATTTTGCAAAAAATACAGTCTGTCATTTTTTTATCCTAATAATCCCGGCGTCCGGAGAATGCATGTGCCAGCGTTCCGCCATCAACAAACTCCAGTTCACCACCCAAAGGTACACCATGAGCAATACGACTCGCCTTGACTCCTTTTGCCTGTGCCATATCACTGATAAAACGAGCTGTTGCCTCTCCCTCAACCGTGGTATTAGTGGCCAGAATCACTTCTTCGATCTCGCCTTCTGATAAGCGCTGGTCAAGCAAGTCCATGCCGATATCATCCGGACCGATACCGTCCAACGGAGACAGGTGACCTCCCAGAACAAAATACAGTCCCTGGAAATGCACGGCATGTTCGATACTGACTACATCGGCAGGCGTTTCGACCACACACAAAGAATTCCGGTCCCGCTTGGAGTTTGAGCAGATCTTGCAGACCTCCTCTTCCGTCAACGTTCTGCAACGTTTGCAATGGCCAATTTTATCAATGGCTTCAGCCATAATTTCAGCAAGCTTTTTGCCACCGTCCCGGTCGCGTTCCAGCAGATAAAAAGCCATACGCTGAGCCGACTTGGGTCCGACACCGGGAAGACAGCGGAAGGCATCCATCAATTGGCCGAGGAGGCTTTTGGGCATAAGGTTGTTAAAAAGGTAACTTAAATCCAGGTGGTAACGGCATGCCGGCAGTAGCGGCTGACATGCTTTCCTGCGATTTTTCAGTAATTCGTTGTGATGCAGCGTTACAGGCTGCCGCAATAAGGTCTTCAAGCATTTCCTTGTCATCTGACATCAGGCTGTCATCGATTTCCACACGGGCAACTTCATGCTTGCCATTCATCGTCACCTTGACCAGGCCACCACCGGCCTCTCCGGTAATTTGGGCTTTAGCCAGTTCTTCCTGCGCTTTTTGCAGGTCTTCCTGCATTTTTTGCGCCTGCTTCATTATGTTACCCAGTCCACCTTTCATCGGGTTTACCTCATAGTTCAAAAAAATTATTCAACCGGTTTGATCGACTCTTCAACCACCTGCGCATCGAAAGTTTGTTGCATGGCCTCTACATAAGGGTTATGCCTGACATCTTCAACCGCTGATGCCTGTTTATCCTGTTTTTGCTGCGTTTTGAGCTGCTGAGGGGTAGCGCCCGCGGGTGACTCAACAATAATTTCAGCTGTTAAGCCGTCGAAATTGTTTGCCAATGCCTTAATCAGCATTTGCTCGGCACGTGAACCTTGCAAAGACTTGTGTTGCGGATCCAGCGTTAAAACCAATTTACCATTATCCCAGCTTTTAACCGCACAATGACCTGCAAATTGCCCGGTCAATCCCCCCAGTCCCAGTTGCCGGATCACTGTAGGCCAGTCACGGTTTTTCTTATCAACTGTTGCAACTGGCTCCGCAGTTGGCTTAGGCGCCGGCTTTGTTGGGGTTGTTTTAACAGCGGATTTTTGCTGCACTGATTTTGGCTTGCTTATTGGCTTGACTCCGGCCTCGACATCATTCGGGCTGAAGGCCAGCATTCGCAACATCAGCATTTCAAAACCCATGCGCGGATCAGGCGCAAGATTCAGGTCATTCTGACCCATCAGGGCCATCTGGTAATAAAGCTGGATATCTTCAGCCGAGATGCGGGAAATCATTCCTTGCAGCTTCTGCTTATCGATATCATCTTCAAACCAGTCAACTGATGCCTGCTGTACCATCGCCATGCGATGCAAAAAAGTCAGCAATGTCTTGAGCAATGAAACAAAATCAACCGACTTTTGCGCCATCTCATCAACCTGGCGCATCAATGTCACACCATTGTTGGCGACCAAAGCTTCAAGCAGTTCAAAAACATAATCCTGCGGTATAGTTCCAAGCATGGCTCGCACATCATCGTCGCGTACCTGGCCACCACCAAAAACAATCGCCTGATCCATCAGACTCAAGGCATCACGCATACTGCCATCGGCAGCTATCGATAAAAGCTGTAAAGCCGAAACATCAAAAAATATTTTTTCTGCTTCGAGTATGGTTTTTAGTTGCCCCTGAATCTGGTCAACTGGCAAGCGCTTAAGATTGAATTGCAAACAGCGTGACAGAACAGTCACCGGCACTTTTTGTGGATCGGTAGTCGCCAGCAGGAACTTGACGTGTGGTGGCGGCTCTTCCAGAGTTTTCAGCAGCGCATTAAAGCTGCTGTCGGAAAACATGTGAACCTCGTCAATCAGGTACACCTTGTAACGTCCACTCACAGGCGCATAAGGTACGTTTTCAAGAAGCTCTCTGGTTTGATCAACCTTGGTTCGCGAAGCAGCATCCACTTCAATCAAATCAACAAAGCGGCCTTCATCAATTTCACGACAACTGGCGCATTCACCGCAGGGCGCTGAACTGACACCGGTTTCACAGTTTAGAGATTTTGCAAGAATGCGCGCCAGAGTGGTTTTACCAACACCACGGGTACCGGTAAACAGATAAGCATGATGCACACGATCGTTATCCAAGGCATTGGAAAGCGCACGCACGACATGCTCCTGCCCAACCAGTTCGCCAAAACCATGTGGACGCCATTTTCTTGCGAGAACCTGATAACTCATATTTATTATTTTTGAAGACTATTATCAGTTTCAGACTATACTTGGTTACTCAGGATTCTAAAACCCGAAGAATGGAGAATGTTTGAATGAAATTGAAAACCGCATTGATCGCTGCCAGTCTGGCGGCAGTACAC
>JABDQZ010000242.1 GCA_013041975.1 Gammaproteobacteria bacterium | reverse complement strand
TACCGATCAGATTTGTTCTGTAATTGTTCATCGGCTATTGAAAGAACTTTTGAATGATTAAAATCAACACGAACCTTTTCCCAGCCTTCAACATCAATAAATCGAATTTGAGCATAGATTCGGCGCTGCTCGGCAAATAAACTGAAAGTGTTTTCCAGTTTTTTCTTATTGTTGTTATCCGGGGCCTTTAGGTATTCTTTGAATTGGTCGCTGCCAATCAGAATTTTTAGATCTGGCCCTATATCGATCAAGTCACGTATCAGGGCCTTCTTGACAATGTTTATATGTAACTTTTCATTCTGGTTAATTAATTCGATCGATCTAAAATAATCGCTAATCAATAAGCCAATAAATATGAAAGTCACAGCCAAAAAAAGTGGTACAAAATAGCCCAAAAAAAAGCGAAAAACAGACTTTTTATGTGGCTTCCAATGTTCTACGTTTAGCTGCATTTATAGCTCGTCAGATTCCGCTTTTACCCTCTGATAATTTAAACGGCAGACTTGCATAATCCTTGATATCATCGGGTGATTTTGGGCTAACACAGTAATGACAGCCCACCAGGCGCACCCTATTGGGTTCTCCCGGTTAGTGATGATGCTTCCAGCTATCCCAAAAAACATGGTAGAGCATGTCGAACGCCAGAAAGAGGAACCACCCCATAATTAGCCACGATGCAATTTCCAGCAGAATCATAACGTTCTCCTTGTAACAAAGGCCCTATTTAAAGTATAGAACGTTAACGAAAACCCACCAGTGACCGAGCAGGCTTGACGATGCCTGATTTATCGACGACAAATGGTTGATATTTATAGAAAATATTTATAGGGGCGCTATTCAGCTTTGTAAAACCCAATCAGCCAAATCAAAATCAAATAGCCACTTTTGACTCGGTGCAGGTGCGCGGGGCAATTCAGCATAAAATTCGCATAGTTGCCCCTGGCTCAGAACATAGGTTTTGGCCTCTTCCAGAGAAGCAAATTGCAGGCTGGGTCTGCCGTCAACTAATAATCGATATGTCTTATTTTGATTCATGAAGCATTACCTCTATAAAATCGTTTCAGCCAATCCATTCAGCAAAGAACTCATTGAGTGCCTCAACGCTGCTTTTCATGATGACTCACACTTCTCGAGTGAAGTCAGTCACAAAAGATTAAATTCAAAGACCTGGCAATGACTGATTTTGAAGCTGGTCACAGATTATTCGCTGTTTCTCCAGTATGCTTTCCAAACTGAACGAAGAGGACAGTATGATGAAAATTAACTCATTTTTGAAAATATTTGACCGAGAACTGATAGAAATACTTGCTCTAAATGCTGCAGGAATTGCATTTTTACTGGTACATTTTTATGCCTATTCAGTTGAAAAGGCTCTGCTGGTATCACCCGTCATTAGCGTTTCTGTTTTTCTGGGTCTGATAGGTGTCGCTCAGCTGCTTTCAAAGGCATTTGACCTGATCGAAAAAGGCAGTTCCCTGCTGAGAAGTTAAAACCAGATGAGCCCTAGATGACATTCATCAGGTAACGTCCAAGTTGCATGTCAGTTGACAGTATATGTCTTGTTAACCAGAGTTCGAGAAATTCGAGATCCTGTTCAGTAGGCACAAGCTTTTCTGATAAAAACTTTTGCTGTAATGCCTGTACTGCATCAATCAGTTCATTGTGCTCGTTTTTATGATCCTCGAAACCGTCGTATTGATACTTCAGCATCAACCTTTCTTCATGCCTGAAATGCCAGACAGTACAACTGATTAACTCTTCAAGCAGGGCATCAATATATTCTCTGCTGTCACCGGCTTCAACTGAATGGTTGAGCAAATTAAACAAATCTGTCAGACGGCGATGATCATCATCGATCTCTTCAATTTCAACACTGAGAGTGTCATCCCAGATGATATCTTTCATAAATCTATCCTCAGTCAATACATACATTGAGTATAGTTCAGGGATTAAAGATCAGGCTCTGATCATATAGTCCGCAACTATACCGGCAAACACAGCTACTCCAAGCCAGTTGTTGTTCAGAAACGCCTTGAAACACTGCCCTCGATCACGTTCTCGAATCAGGTATTGATGGTAAACTGAAAGCCCGGCAGCAGCGGTAATTCCTGCAAAATACAGAATCCCCATTGTAAACAGAACGCCAACCTTAACCAGAACAGCCAGCATGGCAACCTGGATAATACCGATAATCAGGCGATCATGCTTGCCGAACAGGATTGCTGTTGATTTAACACCAATTTTCAGATCATCCTCTCGATCCACCATTGCATACATCGTATCGTAGGAAATAGCCCAAAGAACCGTGGCAAGGAATATCCACCACAGCCTGGGATCCAGTTCGCCTGTTTGAGCTGCAAACGCCATGGGAATTGCCCAGCCAAAAGCCATCCCCAGATAAGCCTGTGGTAAATGAGTAAACCGCTTCATAAACGGATAACTCGCTGCCAGAAAAACGCCGACGGCAGACAATAGAATCGTAAAGCGATTGAGAAACAGCACAAGAAAAAATGCTATTGCTATCAGAACAAAAAACAGGCCGAGTGCTTCTTTTTCACTGACTTTACCACTGGCCAAGGGACGCTCACTGGTTCTTTCAACATGTACATCGATGTGTCGATCAGCATAATCATTGATAACACAACCTGCTGAACGCATGAGAAAAACGCCCAGTGAAAAAATGACCAGCAATAGTGGATCGGGAAAGCCTTCAGCCGCAATCCACAAGCCCCACAATGTCGGCCAAAGCAACAGCAGGGTTCCGATCGGACGATCAAAACGCATTAATTGCAGATACAAAGACAAACGCGAAAGCTGGACTTTCTGATGCATAAAAAACTGAAACGACCTTTAGACTACTGACGCTAGCATACTATAATGACTGTAGAGATATAACCAACCTGCAGATTTTCATCATGAATGACCAATCCAGCAACGATTCGCTGAAAACCATGACAACGCTTGTCTATATTCTACAAGCCGCTTCTTTTCTGGTTGGAATTACCTACCTGGCAGCCATTGTCCTGAATTACATAAAAAAGAATGAAACCACGGGAACCCTCTATGAATCCCATTTTCGCTGGCAGATGCGAACCTTCTGGTTCAGTCTGCTTTGGGGAATTATCGGCTTTGCTACAGCCCTGCTGGTGATTGGCTATGGCATCCTGCTGGTGAATGCGATCTGGATTCTCTATCGCATCATCAAGGGATGGCTACGTCTCTCTGAAGGCCAGGAAATGTATGTATGACCTGACCTCAGGTTTTCTGACGGTCCAGCCACTGACACAGATCATCAAACCCCAGGGGACGGGAAAAATAATAGCCCTGACAAATATCACAGTTCATCGCTTTTAGCTTTTCGAGGCTAGCCTGGTCTTCCACTCCCTCTGCAACCACATCCAGCCCGAGGTTATGACCGAGATCAATGGTTGATTGTACAATCACAGCATCATTGACATCTTCCACCATATCTCTGACAAAAGAACGATCAATTTTCAGCTCACTGACAGGCAGGCGCTTTAGATAAGCAAGCGAGGAAAAGCCGGTACCAAAATCGTCTACTGATATTTTCACACCCAGCGAGGTCAGTTCATTCAGCATTTCGATGGACTTTTCCGGATCAGCCATCATCGAGCTTTCAGTCACTTCGAAGATGATATTCTGCGTATCAGGCACATATTTTTCGATTTCCGCCTTGAGCTTGTCAAAGAATGAATCATTGCGCAGATTATGTACCGAAAGATTGATCGCCAGCGACACTTCTGCATATTTATCATCGAGTTGACTGCGGTCACGTAATGCATTGACAAACACGCACAATGCCAGGTCATCAATAAGGGCGGCATTTTCCGCAATTTCAATAATCTGCTCCGGTGGCAGGTAACCTAATTCCGGGTGTTTCCAGCGCAAAAGAGCTTCCATACCGCTCAATTCACCCGTTAGCACATCCAGCTGGGGCTGGTAATGAAGTTCTATGCTGTTGTTTTCGATAGCGGCTTTCAGATCGTTTGTCAGCGACAATTGCTGGATTGAATGTTCATCATCTTGCTGTTCATAGAAATGAAAATCTTTTCTTTCCTGCTTGGATTTATACATGGCGACATCGGCACGCTTCAACAATACATGCGCATTATCTCCATCATCAGGATAAAGCGTAATACCTATACTGGTACCTACGTGCAACGCATGCTCGCCCACTTTAAATGGCTGCTCCAGCATCTTGTTTATTTTTTCTGCCACGACCCGGGCATGTTCACGCCCGGTTTCAGGCAGAATAATGGAAAACTCATCCCCTCCCAGTCGGGCAATGGTATCCACTTTTCTTAGTGTTTCCTTAAGTCGTTTACCAACCTTGATCAACAACTGGTCACCTACATGATGACCCAAAGTGTCATTCACATATTTAAAACCATTTAAATCCAGCATCAGAAAAGATAAAGAAGAGGAATTTCGATCCGCAATTTCTATATCATGAAACAAGCGTTCCATTAATAATTTACGGTTGGGCAATGACGTCAATGAATCATGAAGTGCATGATAAGTCAGTTCTTCCTGTCTTCTGATAACATCTCCATGCATCACCAGGAAAGAGTCGACCAGGTTTTTTATTTCTTTTGCCTTGCTGATGCCTCTGAGCTTGTCAGGGTCAATATCAGGATCTGCACTCAAAGTCCCCATCAGTATGCCCAGTGGTTTGAACACCAATGCTTTGAGAAAAAAATAGATAATAAAACTATAAGCAATAAATACGATTGCAATAATGATCAGTTGTCTGGTTTGTAAATTCCCGGCCCCACTGAAGTCTGCGACCAGTTGGGAATTACTTTGCTGAAGGTGGCGTCCGATAACCAGTAAATTAGCTGAGATCGCTTCCATACTCGGAAGGATTTCTTCACGCATTATCTCTGAATCTTTGCGCCAGGCTTCAGAATGATGAATCTGCTTAACTTGCGCAAAGCCGTCTCTCCACACCGTCAACACTTCTGGCAGCTTAAGCAGCAGTTCCTCACTTTCAAACCCAAATAACGCTTCATATTGCAATAAAGCGGCTACCTGGTTTTTCATTTCCAAGAGATATTCATCGACATGGACTTCCTGGTCGTACAACTCCTCTTCATCAAAAGACCCCATCCGATTGGCAAGGTACAACCGATACGCAGAGATAGTGCTGGTCCATAATTGTTTGAGATGAACTAAATGTGCACGATAGGCAGGACTTTTAGATTGTAAGGCATCTTCATCATTTTCCTGTAAGGCGAGGTTAAGCGCAGTCATCATGTCTTTTTGTGCCGGGCGCAACACTCTACTGGAAACCTCCATTCCAGGATATTGCTGATTGACATTAGTACGAACTTCAAACAAGCGTTGCGCAGACTCTCTCAATTGATCAAGATTAGCTGACAATTGACTCAGTGCCGAAATAAACTCTGCTCCTCCGAGTAACTCTTTTTCGATAACAGCATCCAGTATCTGGTTGATTTCCGTAAAGCTGGCCTGAAAAACCAGTAACACCTGATCTTTGTATTCCGGTTGAAGTGTGACCAGGTCAATACCATTGGCCAGAACGTTGATATGGTTTCTGACTTTTAGAATATTATTCCGAATTTCAGAGGTGTTGCGGGTATTTTCAACCAGGGAATGATAGTGTCGTGTCATTACACTGTAACTGAAATAAATCGACAGTGTGATAATGATACCCAGTACACTCGCTAAAATAATGTATTGCGACTGCAGGCTGAGATTAAATAAACGCGGAAATACAATATTGTCTTTACTCATGGATTTTAATTATAGATTGAGCGAAACAATTCTTTCCGGATAGGTAGTAAGTTAATCTTTCTATCGGCAGTCAAATAAAATAATTGACTTTTACATTGAAGATAATCACAGCCAATGATGCTTCATCATGTAACCAGGTAGATCAGCACAGAATATCTGGCCAGTTTACCGATTCCCGCCAGCATTATGAAGGCGATCAGGTTCACTCTCATCAAGCCGGCCACTAAACATAACGGGTCACCAATCACTGGAAGCCATGCCAGCAGTAGACTGTAAATACCCCATCGCTGGTAATTCTTTTCTGCTTTTAGCAACGCCTTTTCATCAATACCCAGCCAGCGCTTATGCATCAGGGTATTACCAAAGACGCCCATGTAGTAAGTAACGATACTGCCAAGGATGTTGCCACTGGTTGCACTGATCAGCAACGGAACTACCATTTCCTGTTCTGAAAGCCTGTATAACAACAAGGCTTCTGAGCTTCCCGGTAACAGGGTAGCGGATAAAAATGCGCTTATAAAAAGAGTCCAGTCCAAGCCGTAGTCAATAACTAGCTGTTGAGCGTATTTACCGGAATGGAGATGGGGCGTCTGTATTCTTTATCAAAAACCAGTTCTATGGAAACTTCATCATCGATATCAGTCATCCTGACCTGCTTGATCTCTGGCATGCGAGTACCAATATAGGTACAGAAAGCTGCCGCGGCTGCTTCATCATTACCTTTAATGGCATGCAGAAGATTGGCGGCAACAAATTTGACGCGTTCAGCCGTGTCCGGCTGTTCTATATCCTGCTCTCCAATGGTAATGCCCAGATCCATCTTTTTATCCATGTTGTCCAGGTAATCAATTTGAAAATCACTCAATTTTTTACTGCGATCAAATTCAATCTGGGCAACGCCATTAAGAAAAATCGCCATTAATTCACTTTCTGACACCTGTAAAAATCCTCGTTTATATGACTTGACCCGTTTATCGTGGGAAGTTCTTTCTTAAAATCACCAAAATACCGCATTTTCATCACATTTTGCCAATAAATTCGCGCCGATCAGCATAATATTCGAATATACTTTAAAAAGGATAGTAGCAACCGGAGGAAACATGGTTAACCTTGGCGCAAATCTCTATAACGCGCTGCCTCAGTCTTTTCTGGGAGGAAACAGGTTAACTGCGTCAAATTACTCACTGCAGGAAACTGACGAAAGCACCCAGGGAGGCAACTCCCTGCGTCTGGCCACCCGGCAGTTTCGTGAGCAATCTGGATTACCTGATTTTTCTCCTCCGCCCAAAGGCCAACAGGGATTTGCTTCCTTGGGGCCTGTGCTTGAAAAGTTCCAGCCCGATATTCCCCCACTATATGAATTGTCTGGCCCGACTTCCTGGGAACGCCTGCTGGAAGAGCAGAAGCGCATCAGCGCTGCCCGTGAGCAGGCTGCGCGTGACTTCGAAGATATTATTAGCAATCGCAACCAAGCCCAGGATGAACTGGAAGACCGCTTGCAACTGGTATCGCAAAACGCTGAACGTGCCCGCTTTGAGGCTGAACCGGCTGAAGAGATTCCTGTATCAGCAACCGAAGACGATGAAAAAGCCAGCAATGCTGCCCAGCAAGCTCTCAATAGCCAGCGCTCAGATGACAATGAGCCGCCTCCTGCGGTCAACGCAGAACAATCACAAGTTAGAAGCGAAGCCGCTCCATTGCCTGGACAAGGTACGCG
>JABDQZ010000227.1 GCA_013041975.1 Gammaproteobacteria bacterium | reverse complement strand
CATGTGGCTGTCTGAAAATGAAGGTGCCAAATTCAGGCTGGGTGTTTTAACCGAACTGCAAAATCGCGGCGTTAAACATATTCTGATTGCCTGTGTGGATGGCCTCAAGGGTTTCCCTGATACGATCCAAACTGTCTACCCTGAGGCGCAAATACAGCTTTGTATTGTGCATATGGTACGCAACTCGGTCAGATATGTTCTCTGGAAAGACTACAAGCCTGTCATGGCGGATTTAAAGCGTATCTATCAGTCTGTTACCGAAGAAGAGGCTTTGCTTGTTCTGGATCAATTTGCAGACCGCTGGGACGATAAATATCCGCAGATCAGTCGAAGCTGGCGCGGTTGCTGGAATAACCTCAACACGCTATTTAATTATCCAGAGGACATCCGCAAGGCCATATACACAACCAACGCCATTGAGTCATTGAACAGTGTTATCAGGAAGGTCATCAAAAAACGTAAGCTATTCCCAACCGATGACTCGGCCAAAAAAGTGATCTACCTGGCCATTCAGGAAGCTTCAAAAAAATGGACTATGCCGATCAGAAATTGGAAAATGGCACTCAAT
Organism: Gammaproteobacteria bacterium; assembly: GCA_013041975.1. GTDB lineage: Bacteria > Pseudomonadota > Gammaproteobacteria > Chromatiales > Chromatiaceae > JABDQZ01. The sequence continues at coordinate 3,302 of JABDQZ010000227.1, read as the reverse complement.
CGTTTTATGATCGAATTCGAAGACCGTTTAACGGACTACGTTTAAAACAGAGCAGTTACACAGAATTATTTACAGGCTCGAGTGCCATGTTAGGTGCTGACTATTTATGTGCAATTGGTTTCTCAGTAAATAGATAATCTTTCAGTTCTTTATCCATGGCTGGATCTTTTCTTCTTATCCATTCTAATACCATTGCTGCATGTTCTTTTTCTTCATCACGATTATGCGCCAGTATTGCTCTTAACTCATCATCTTTACATGCATCCACTCGTTGGTTATACCAGTCAACTGCTTCTAATTCCTCCATCAATGAAGTTATCGCTCGGTGCATATCCTTTGTTTCATCTGACAGTTCTTCAATGGATTCATGGTAACCTTCATTTGACATGCTTTTCTCCTGTTAATTTGATAAATGATACGCCTAACATGGTGCTTCAGCGGGCGGGCTTTTTGCGAACCGTTGTGAGAATTAATAATAAAAGATATTTAATGACTTTGATTGCTCTATTCACAGACGGTTTTTCTTTCAGTCTCGAGGTACAATATCAACCGCAGTTACCCAATGTGTCTTTATCTATCAATCAATTTGAATTCTATCAACGGCTATAAATTCTCCTGGTTTGGATTGTCGAACAATGACTATTTCACCAGAGGCGGGATAAACTTTGGTCAGCGCTGTAATATTGACTTGATGTGTAACCAACAAAAGCGGTTCAGTTAAATCTTGCTTTACTAACCATTCTTTGAGCATTTGAGTTTGTAATTCTTCACGCTCGTATTTCTGAAAGAAGGAGTTTAACGCTGGCAGCTCCTGAACTGCTCCGAGTGAAAGTAACTTTGCTGTTTCGAGGCACCGACACCATTGACTAGAAAATACGTGCATCTTATCGATTCCGTTCGCACGAAATCTTTTGCCAATTTCTAGCGCCTGATTGCGGCCCTCCAAAGATAAATTTCTCTGGGTTGAGCATTTACCGAGCTCAAAATATGAAGGATCACCTGTCCCGGGTGCTATAGCGTGACGCATTAATGCAAAGTGGTTACCCGATTTAAGAGCGTTCCATACAGTAACCTCATTTGCGTATAAGTCTTCTGCAACGAGAATAAGGAAGCATGTCATCGACATCAGAGATATCAACCAAGATCGTGTCACAATAAATACTAAATGTTGATGACTTGAACGTTGCATCTTTACCTACTATCTTTCATGATTCGATTTTCATTATTCTTTCATCTGTAATTTCTAACTATAAATTTACCCCAAAGCAGCCTTTGAGTGGCCTTGGCAGTTTATTTTCCCTTCCACACCCTAAGACAACCCGTCGCAACCTAAGCACAATACTCTTTTATAAGTCATTTATAAGAGTAAACGTCTAGTATCCTACGACGGTTTGAATTTTATCCATAACTTGCTCCCATGCCCCAGCTTCCAGAACATCAATATCAATTCGGTGAAGTTGACGGGTTTTTCTTGCTGTTTCAAGGTGTTCAGATAGCTCTGTCCCTTCCGGTTTAAAGGCAAATACAATAGCTTGTGAATAATTGTCTGCAATTTGCGCGACAATTTCAGGAAAGCCGACGACAAGAATACCAACTGAAGCCTCTTCCAATGCCTGTTGAAATTTATCCTTCATGATGCCAGCAACAACGCCACCGTATTCTATATGTGCCAGGACTTTTGATTCAGCCTGCGCCAAGTGAAAACTTGTTTCAGATATAAACTCATAATTGGCATCATTGAAAGACCTACCTGTTGAAAACCAACGTGGACGAATAAACCCCTCTTTCACAAGAAGATGTCTCGGTGCATCGTGTTTATGTGTCCATATTGACCCGGTAATGCATACTATCTTTTTATTTGTTGTATCGATCATATTTTGGCTTATGTGAGTAGGTAAATACTTAAATGACAATAATATTAGTGAGAAAGTTCGGATAGGTTATCAGATAGTTAAGTTAATTATGAACTAGATAAACAACTTAATTTCACATTCTAAACAAATATTAGGTCTGCTATTGAGCAAGAATAGAAGTCTCACATAATTTGCATAAAAATGCTTTCCAGCAAATCCTGCTGAGTAGCAGTCAGTAGAATTGGCTTTGATTCTGATTTCTCAGGTGGTAGAACTCCAGTCAGTGTATATAAGCCCTAGAATAGTCCGGTGTCAGTCCAATTACAGTCGTTCAGATAATGTTATTCTAAAGGACTTTTTGCATTTTAGTTACTTACAAACAATTAACTTTGATGTCAGTATTTTTAACACATCGTTATTTTCAAGCTATTAAGTTATTGATTTATAAGGGCAGGCATAATGTATGCATAAAAATATCAAAGATAATAATGAATCATCATAAGAAGGAGTCATGATGGACGATAAAAGGGACAAGCAGCCACCCATCCCAGACAACATCAAGCAGTATTTGAACGAAGCACAGCTTATGACTATCGGACAAATGGAAAGTTTTGGCTGGGAGTTATTTTTTATTCGCAGACCATTATTTCAGGAAACATTGACGATCATGTATTTTCCATCCTCAGGTGAAACAGCAGTGATTGAACAGGATGGGACATTTAATAAAGCTCATGATGTCTATGTACGTCCTGCCGTAGCTGCCTAATCATTATTTAACAAATTCATTTATAACGTCTAATACCAGGGATGAGTCACTCATCAATTTCCTGATCGGTAAAAATATCAGACGGCTTTAGTCGAACAACTATCAGTCAGTTCAGTGATTCTGAATTGGGTCTATGAGCGGAAATACCAGCAAAGCCGACAAATGAGAGCGCAATCAACCAGGCTTTGTTTTCAGTTCATATCCACCTTCTTACATGTACTAGCTGTGATATGATGCCAGTCAGTTGTAATTTATCACTAAACAGACAATGCGTTTTATCCTTTTATTTCTTGTCATTCTTGCCCTTCTGGCTGGTTGCAGCACGCCACCACGTCAGGGTGATCCGGCGCCGATTATCTCCCGCGAAGGCTACACGTCACCCAGTACCGAAACCCGCCAGGAAGGGCAGGTTAAAATTACTCCGTTGCAGCAAAATTCAGCTATTCAAGCCAGGCCGGTGCCCAACCGTGCTGTGCAGCTGCTGCACGAAAGAGCTCAATCCCAGATGAATGCGGGGGACCTGGCCGCTGCAGACAAGTCGCTTGAACGGGCCTTGTCAATCCAGCCCAAAAATGCACGTTCCTGGAACCTGTTGGCACATTTAAGGGCTGAACAGTCGAGTTATGCGATGGCGGCGGATATTGCGGCAAAATCCAATACCATGTTGACGGCCGATGATACAG
>JABDQZ010000226.1 GCA_013041975.1 Gammaproteobacteria bacterium | reverse complement strand
GTGTATCCTTAAGTGCTGCTGGTAACGACTCACCCTTAAGCTGGTACTCTTCACGGATTTTTCCATGGCGGTCGATTAACAGAATATGACTGGGGCCAGGTAAAGACTGCCATAACAATTCGCCCGGCAACCATTCAGGTATCTCCTTCTGGTATGTCATTTTAAAATAAAGTTCATCCCTGCCCCAGAATAAAGGGTTTAGATATTGGGAAAGTATCTTGTGATTACCCAGCAAACGACTTATCGCTGCATATTGTTCAACGAAATGATTAAAACGAGTCAAAGAATCACGGGCCTGCTGCTCCAGCCGGTTTTGTAATTCAGTTTCAAACAGTTGCTGTACAGCGCGGGTCTGCACCGTATCAACAACCAGCCAGACGCCGGTACCCACCATTAATCCCACCACGATAGCCAGAACAGGCAGAGGCAGACGACGCAGAATACGACTGAAAATTGACCGTTTTTTTGCTCTGGTCATTCGAGAATTAATGTTCCGGCAAGATTAATAGATTGTTAAATTATAGACGATTGGAAGCAGTAACACTGCTCCTGTGCATCCATTCACCCGCAGCATACAGTACATCCTGCAGATAAAAAAAGTGCCCTGTTAAGGGCACTTTCACAGGAGGTCATCGGCAGTTGTCACAACGCTGCTATCTGGCTGGAACCAGACGAATCAGGGAGTAATTGCCAATCTCCTACCAGGGATCTCAAAGCATGGTGAGTTTGTGTATCCATGCCGTCGAACATGACGCAACAGCTTGAACCATGATTTCTGACGATAATCGCATGTGCCTCACAATCCGTGACACCGGATGCATTTTCAATCACGAAACTGACAGTAACCGGTGCGTTCACAGGCAGAATAACTGAACCTGTATCCACGCACATTCCACCAAGACTGATATCAACCAGTTCACCCGGAACCAGTCCCAAATTACTGTAAGCAATCGTCACTTTCGTTACAGACAACAGTCTTTCACTTGTTCTTCTTTCCAAAACAGCCTCCACAAGAGGGCTGACGCCTTCGTTGATGGTATAATTAAGTCCTGTTGGCTTTTCCAGCTCATATCGGTGCTACAAACAACATAGCGCCCGGACTTTTTTGTAGTGAAAAAGAGTATGGTTAATATTTTCCGGCACTGAAATCCGGCAAATTGCCTAATGGACTGAGGGATTTCCCTCAAAAATTAATTTTAAACATTTAATTTTCAAATACTTAAAATATTTCAAATCATGCCTGAAAATATCCCTGTAGCCTCTGTGGGCATCATGCGTCGCCTGGCTGCCATTCTTTACGACGTGTTTTTGCTGGGCGCGGTAATCCTGGTGGCTGTGAGCCTCTTTACTATCGTTGTGGAATCAATAGCGGGTCAATCCAGCTCAGGTGAATTACTACAAATCCCATGGATAAAAGTGGTCTTCCAACTCTATCTGTTTGTGGTTTCAGCTCTGTTTTATCTATGGTTCTGGACTCATGGTGGACAGACACTGGGACTGAAAGTCTGGAAACTGAAAGTGGTTGATAATGACCTGTGTGAACCGGATATAAAAAAAGCTGGCCTGAGACTGGTATGGGCAATAGTGACCTGTATACCGTTCGGACTTGGCTATCTATGGGCTCTGTTTAATAAAGAAAGACTGACTTTGTACGACCAGTTGTCCGGAACCCGGCTGGTACAGCTTGAAAAGAATGATTAATTGAGCTTTTTCACCTGATAAAACCCGATCAGGAAAATGACTACCCCCGGCAGCGTTGTGGCCAGAAACGGATCAATCTTGTAGACGATCGACATCTGCGAGAAAGACTGATTCAGTACATAGAAAACAGTGCCAATCAATGTACCCACAAACACTCGCTGCCCCACACCTGTTTCACGCAAGCTCCCCAACACAAATGGTACTGCCAGTATCAACATAACTACCGTGGTAAAAGGTGTAATAATCTTACGCCAGAATGCCACTTCATAAGCTGTGGCATCCTGATCATTCTGATTCATAAAGCTCATGTAATTATACAAGCCCCAGGCCGGCAGCATGGTTGGCTCAACAACGATAATGGATAGCAGATTGGGGTCAATCATCGAAGACCAGGAAGCAGCACCCACTGAACGGCTTTTCACCTGCTGATCCTGTATGGAGGTTTGCAGGATCCCCTCCAATTGCCAGCTGTCGTTAACATAACTGGCAGACTTGGCATAGGTAGCCAGTTGCAGCTTTTTATCTTTTCCGGTCTGATAGATATAAATATCCTCAAGACGTGCCCCTGGTAATATCTTGCGAATATTAATAAATTCATCACCGTCACGTGCCCAGAAACCATATTTACTTTTCAGCGTGATCTGCTGCTGTTGTTTCTCAATCTTCATTTTACGTACATATTCTTCACTGACCGGACCAATCAGTTCGCCGATCAGGAACACAAAGACCAACATGAAGAGGCCGGTTTTCAGCACTGCCATCACCAGTTGAAAGACAGAAACGCCTGCAACCCTCATGGCCGTCAGCTCACCATTGCTGGCCAGACCCCCCAGACCAAGCAAACTACCTACCAGTGCTGTAACGGGAAACACCTCAAATAATTTTCGCGGCATGGTCAGAACTGAAGCAATAAAGGCATCTCCAAGCGTATAGCTGCCAATACCGACTTCATCAAGCTGCTTCATCAATTCAAAAACCCCCAACAGGGTCAATATGACCAGCATGACAATCAGCGTACCGACGATCACGGCCTTGCCAATGTAACGTTCCAGTAGGCTCATGCCTTTTTAAACCTTTTTATGAAGGCTCTTGACGTCAGTAAATAGGCATAACGATCTCGTGTTTCAATCATTAATGCCACGCCCACCGCAACGAATGGTACCCACCACATTCCCAGCCAAAGCGGGGAATCACCATCTTCCATCCATTTCTCTGCGACCTTGTGTAAATTCATGAAAGTAAAATAAACCACGAACGCGACCAGCATTCGACCGTAAATTCCCTGCCTGGGCATGGAGCGACTTAAGGGTATAGCCAGAAATGTCAAAGCCAATACGGCCAGGGGAATCGAATAACGAAACTGCATTTCCATGCGATGCAAAGGATTGCCTGATCGCCAGAGTTCCGCTGTAGGTAATGCTTTTACGGGGACTTTGGCCTGCTTTTGTTCAAGCTGTCGGATTCGAATACCATATTCGTAAAATGAACTGGTGGTATAGGTGTTCTGGCCGGGCTCCCCCGTGTAACGATAACCGTTTTTCAGTACCAGAAAATGCTGTGCGGTTTCCTTATCAATCAACTGATAAGCCTCTTTTGCACTGATGATTCCAAGCCTGCCATTGCGCCTGTTCTGGATAAAAACATCGCGAAGCTCACCTGGTTCATCACCTTCAGAAGCCGCAAAGAAAACCGTTTCGCCACCCTGAATTTCCTGAAACTTTCCCACTTCGATTGCTGCAAAAGTTGTATTGTCACGATCCTGATTGGCTTCCAGTTGGGCCATGGAATATTGTGCCCATGGCAAGGTATAGAGAACCATTAACAGCGTTACAATGATGACTGGTATCGCACCAAGCAGATAAGACTTATAGAATGTTCCCGGCCCCACTCCACTGGCTTGCATGGCAATGATTTCGCTATCGCGATAGAGCCTTCCGAGAGAGATTAAAATAGCAAAGAAAAATGCTGGAGGAATAATAAAATTCACCATTTCGAGCAGTTCAAAAGACATTAACTGCACCAGTGCATCGCTGCTAAATTGACCAAGAACAATCTTTTCCAGAGACAACACAAAGTTATTGGCAAATATAATCATCACCAGGACAACAGTAACTCCCAGAAACGTCTTGTACAGTTCCTGAATCAGGTAACGGTCAATAAGCGTGAATGACAATAAAGAATTAACAGATAGCCTGTCCATGACAATCAGGTCAACAAATGTTCCAGTATTTTTTCATAGATCAGTGCAAGATGATTAAGGTCATCGACACTGACACATTCATCAATCTGGTGGATGGTCTTGTTCAATGGTCCAAGCTCCAGCACCTGGGCTCCGGTTGGGGCAATAAAGCGACCATCCGAGGTTCCCCCTGAAGTTGACAGCTCGGTGTTATAGCCAGCGACCTCCTCGATCGCCTTACAGGCTGCTGCTACCAGTTCACCTTCTGCTGTCAGAAAGGGATTACCTGAAAGCCGCCAGTTCAATTCATAGTTCAGATGATGTTCGTCCAGTATGGCATGTACTTTCTGTTTAATGGATTCTGCAGTCAATTCGGTAGAAAAACGGAAGTTAAACAGTGCGTGAAGCTCGCCGGGTATCACATTCTCAGCGCCGGTGCCGGTATTCAGATTGGAAATCTGGAAGGTGGTGGGTGGAAAAAAGTCATTACCTTCATCCCATACGATTTCACACAGCTTTGACATTGCTGGAGCAAACAAATGCAGAGGATTGCTGGCCAGCTGCGGATAAGCCACATGTCCCTGTTTACCTTTAACAGTTAGTTGACCATTCAGTGATCCTCTACGTCCATTTTTAATGGTATCACCGAGTCGTGACGCTGAAGAAGGTTCACCCACCAGACAGTAATCAATTTTTTCATTCCTGGATTCAAGCTCATCAATGACTTTTACTGTACCGTTTTTTGCTGGCCCTTCCTCGTCACTGGTAATCAGGTAAGCAATAGAACCTTTATGGTCAGGATGCTTGCGAACAAAGTTTTCGGTGGCCGTCAGCATGGCTGCCAGACTGCCTTTCATGTCGGCCGCCCCTCTTCCGTAAAGCATGCCTTTAACCACATCTGCAGAAAAAGGCGGATATTGCCATTGATCATGTGGACCTGTAGGCACGACATCCGTATGCCCTGCAAAACAAAATAACGGGCCTTCACTGCCGCGGCGCGACCAGAGGTTGGTGACATCTTCAAATTGCATGACTTCATGTTGAAAGCCGCCTGACTTATCCAGTTCATTCATCATGTACTGCTGACAACCCTTGTCTTCAGGTGTGACAGAATCCCGTTGAATGAGATTGATGGCGTGCTCCAGCGTATTTGTCATGTTGATGTATACTTTTCCTGCTAATCTATCTTTCTATGATAACACCTACACCGATCCCCTTAGAACAAAAAACCATGGTGCCTATTCTTGCTGGTGGCGGAACCCGTTTGCCTGCACATGTCGGTGTATTGAAGGCACTGGATGAGATGGATATCAAAATTGAACACCTGGTCGGTGTTTCCGGAGGCAGTATTGTCGCTTCATTGTGGGCATCTGGTTGGAACATTGAACACATGAAGCAGCTTTCAGTGGATGTCGACTTTACCCGCTTCCGGGAATTCAAACTGGGGCAATTGCTTTTTCATGGTGGACTGTCTTCCGGCGATATCTTCGAAAAATGGATGGATGAACAACTCAAGGGTGTCACTTTTCAGGAACTGGAAAAAGAACTCCATATCGTCGCCACAGATGTAAAAAGTGGTTCTCCGGTTATTTTTGATCGTGATACAACACCTGATTTCAAGGTTTCCACGGCTGTACGTTATTCAATGGGTATACCGTTACTATTTGCTTTCAAGAAATACAAGGATCACCTGATGGTGGATGGCAGTATACTGGCTGAAGATTCACTGAGGCGGGACTGGACAGGCAATGGCACACCTGCCTGCTGCTTCCGACTGAAAGCCAACAAGCCGATAAAAAATCACAAACGCATCAGCCGTTTTTTCCCGCTCGCAGATTACATGCAGATGCTGATGAAGACTTTTATGTCGACCATATCACGTGAATTTATCAATGATGCCTTCTGGAATACAACTATCGTCATCAATACCGATGATATTTCTCCGGTGGATTTCAACTTGTCGGTCGAAAAGAAGCTGATGCTGCATGATCGTGGTTATAAAACCACAATGGATGTCTTACCGATGAAATTATCTCAATAAATATCTAATAGCTGAAAAAATACTGACACAAGTTTACTAAGGTATCGAAGTCGATTAATTAGACTACCCAGGGTGTTTGCGGCTCTGATGATTATCTGGTGAAACGATGATTGACACCATATAAGCAAGTAGAAATATGTTGATTTATTAAAGTGTTATTTTAAGATTCTTTGCCTGGAAACCTTGAAGATTTAGATTAACGATTCTACGCTTAGTTAACAAACTATAAAAATAATCCCCATAACCAGACACGCCACTCCAAAGGAAAGCACATGAATCAAACCGAGGCATTTCACAAGCAAGCTCACAAAATCACGGAACTCAATAACGTTCTAGAAGCGCTTCTAAGCGATAGATCGTTATGCGATTCAGAGGTTACCTGTGAACTGTTTTTCCGCTATGTCAATGCAGTCAAGCATCATTTAAATCACACTGAATCCGGGGTGTTTGCACAACTTCTGGCTAATTCTGACGAGCAGACCTGTAAAGCTGTTGGACGATTCATCGATGGTTCGCATGAAATAAAACGGATTTTTTCAAGCTATACAAAAAAATGGTGTAACCAGCACGAATTAAAAATCAGTAATTATCAGGAATTCTACGAAGATACCGTTGATGTCTTCAATCTTGTACTTCGCCGCCTACAGGATGAAACAGAAAACCTTTACCCCCTGATTCAAGCCAGCCAGTCTAAAAGCGACCCCATTCGTTCATTTCAGGTTGCATGACGTTTTATAGAAAAGAGGATGTGAAAGATTAAAGCAGCAACTGCTGGTACTCGTCTGCCTTAAAACCAACGAGCATATCTCCATCCTCGGTAATCAGCACGGGCCTTTTAATAGTTGATGGTATATCCAGCATAATCTCTATGGCGCTGGTTTTGTCGATATTAGCTTTCTGTTCATCGCTTAGCTTGCGCCACATCATACCCCTGCGATTTAACAATGTTTCCCAGCCAGCCTTTTTCTCCCAGGCAACCAGGGTCTTTTTGTCTATGCCCTGCTTTTTATAGTCATGAAACTCATATTCAATATGATTATCAGCCAGCCATTTGCGGGCCTTTTTCATGGTGTCGCAATTGGGAATGCCATAAACGGTTAACATTAAGTACTCCATTTGAAAATACGGGTTCTTGTCAGAAGTAAAAATAGCAGTATACCAAGGTACATCAGCGGCTCAGTATAGTCAGCCTTCACAAGCCAGATAAAATGAACCACGACCAGAAGCGCTGCAATATAGACCAGGCGGTGCAATCGCTTCCAGTTTTTTTTCAGTAAACGCATACTAAACTGGTTGGACGTTAATGCCAGCGGCAACAACAACAACCAGGCGGACAGGCCCAAGGTGATGTATGGCCTTTTAACAATATCCTCAATGATGTCTTGCCACAGTAAAGACTGATCCAGCCAGAAATACACCGTCAGGTGCAGACAGGCATAGAAAAAAGCAAAAAGCCCCAGCATGCGTCTCAAGCTGACAGGCCATGTCATACCGGTAATTTTTTTCAAAGGCGTGATGGACAGGGTTATCAACAAAAAATATAAACCCCACAGCCCGGTCTGATGAGTCAGCGCCTCCACCGGATTTGCTCCCAGGCTGTCCGTTACAGCAGCATAGACAAGCAGACTAAACGGAACCAGTGACAACACAAAAACAACCGGTTTGATAGCCCGCTTGATGGTACTTCGGGAAAACTGCAACATAGCCAGGAACTAAAAATATTTTGAGAGATCCATGCCTTTGTACAAACCGGCCACTTCATCGGCATAACCATTGAACATCAGGGTCTCGTGCTTGCCTGAGAAAATCCCTTCACCAATATTACGGTGTTTCTTCTGGCTCCAGCGCGGGTGATCCACCTGCGGGTTCACATTGGCGTAAAAACCATATTCTTTTGGCTGCATCTGCCACCAGGTGGTTTTTGGCATGGTCTCGGTAAAACGAATTTTAACGATGGACTTGATACTCTTGAAACCATATTTCCAGGGGATAACAAGCCGTACCGGAGCACCATTCTGATTGGGTAGCTCTTCGCCGTATAGCCCTGTTGATAACAGCGCCAGTGGATGCATGGCCTCATCCATACGCAAACCTTCAGTATAGGGCCAGTCTAGTGTATTTCGGAGCTGCCCAGGCATCTGGTCAGGATCAAAAAGGGTTTCAAACATGACGTACTTTGCACGGGATGTTGGTTTGAAACGCTTCAGCAAGTCGCCGAGTGAAAAGCCGACCCATGGCACCACCATGGCCCAGGCTTCAACACATCGAAGCCGGTAAATACGTTCTTCCTGAACAAAACCACTAAGTATTTCCTCAATACCGATTTCACCAGGCGCTTCACATTCTCCTTCAACTACAATATTCCAGGGTCTGGTTTTCAGGTTGTGTGCTGCGTCTGCCGGGTCAGACTTACCCGTGCCAAATTCATAAAAATTGTTGTAACTGGTGATATCGTCATAGCTGGTCTGTTTAAGACCCTGGCCATATGAGGTTTTCAACAAGGGCTTAAGAGGTCTACTTCGCGAATCGGTATTTTTTGCCGCGGACTGAAGCGGCAAACTACCCAGCCCGGCCCCAATACCGAGTAAAGCCGCCTGTTTAATAAAATAGCGGCGCTGTTTGAAGTCAGCATAGTCTGTGATTTCAGAAGATTTTATATCTGCGGGCTTTTTGATCAACATGGTTTTTTCCATCGAGGTTTTGTTATCAGACCTTACAACCTGTGCTTTTGTTTCATGATAGCTTGGCAATTCAATTGAAAATATATTGACAATTGACGAAATGAATTCCCCTTCTAATGGAAGTAATCGTACTATCCTTTAGGTGAGGAAGTATGCAACAGGCCAATTAACTTGATTTCAGCCGCTTTAAATACATCATCGGCTCCTTTTTATCTGACAAATTCAGTTTCGCAAGATACTGGCAGCAAGCCTGGCCAGCTTGATGACCTTAAACAGGCCTTGACCAGCAACAAGGCAGATGAACCGTATACGGAAGAAGAACTCGCCCTGATTGCGGAACTCAAGCGTCGTGACCGTGAAGTCAGAGCCCACGAACAGGCCCACCGTGCCGCTGCAGGGCCCTATGCCAGTGCTCCGACATTTACCTATCAAAAAGGCCCAGATGGAAAAAACTATGCCGTTGGCGGCGAAGTTCAAATCGATACCAGCCCCATTCCCGGAGATCCTGAAGCGACCAAGCGCAAGGCCGACCAGATACGTGCTGCAGCCAATGCCCCGGCTTCACCTTCAGCCCAGGATCGTGCTGTTGCTGCCGATGCTGCCTCCATGGCAATAAAGGCACAAATGGAGATCGCTTCACAACGACGTGAAGAAAATTCACAAACCATTGATAATACAGCAAATAATAAATTACCTAATTACCTGCCCGACGACCAGAATCCCGTCCTGCTGGACGTCACAATCTGACTATTGATTGACATAAATCAAGTATGTTCGCGGCAGAGGCTTGAGCCTTATTCGATGCAGCTTTACTGTAAATAAAAAAATAATAATATTTATTTAATTTTTTAAGCTTTGCCCCATTCTCGAGGACATATATATGGACAAAACAGAAAAACTCCACGCGCAAATCCACAAGATCACCGAACTCAGTAACATATTAACCAACCTGCTGAGCGATCGTTCACTGTGTGATACCGAAATCACCTGTGAACTGTTTTTCCGCTACGTTGACTCAGTACAGGATCACCTGAAAAAAACTGATGCTGATCTTTATGCTGAATTGCTTGACCATTCAGACGCGCATAAAAACAAGATTGCCAATCTCTTTATTAGCGGTTCCAAAGAGATTAAACGTATCTTTGGAGCCTATACCAAGAAATGGTGCAACCTCTCCAAACAGGAACTGCATATCAAAAAATACGATCAGTTTTATGCTGAAACCATAGAAATGTTTGAACTGGTACTGAACCGTCTGCAGGATGAAACCGAGCGCCTGTATCCGTTGATTGGCAATTACGGCAGTCATCAGGAAAACAGCCAGGTTCACTAAGCTTGCCGGTCCCCGCTAAGGCGGGGGCTCTGAATCATCCGGTTACCTGACGTACCCGATCAATGAGAGCCTGAGTATCCTCAACCTCTGACAACTTTTCTGCTGACAATAAAACCTCAATAAACTTATTTTCGACTCTCGCCAGAAAGGGATATTGAAGCTTTTGCTCATACTGTTTTTCAAACTCATCACGATGTAAAAATAGTACTTCTTCATCCAACTGTTCACGAAAATCTTTCCAGGCCTGTTTTTCATTCATCAGCCCGTAAGTCAGCTGACATAACTGGCAATTGTAAGTCGATGGACTGACTATCTTATGCGCCGAGTCCAGCAAGGCATTGAGCTTGCCGGAATCAGCATTGTAGACAAACAAAAGCACGCTCAACCCACCCAGACGCGAGCATTTCGGAACAGACGCATCCAGGGAGCATCTTCGTCCCAGTCATCAGGATGCCATGAATTCTGCACAGCACGTATCACACGTTCAGGATGTGGCATCATGATAGTGACCCGACCGTCATCAGTGGTCAGCCCGGCAATGCCTTCTGGAGAGCCATTGGGATTTGCAGGGTATCGTGAAGCAATATCACCGTTATTTTCAATATAGCGCAATACCACATGATCACTGGCAGCCTGCAACGCGACAGCATCCTTAAATTCTGCGCGCCCCTCGCCATGAGCGACCGCAATAGGCATTTTTGAGCCCGCCATTCCCTGTAGAAGAATGGACTCAGACGATGGAATTTCTGTCATTACAAAACGTGCTTCAAACTGCTCGGAACGGTTACGCACAAAATGTGGCCAGTGATCTGTTCCGGGAATCAGTTCTTTAAGATTGGACAGCATCTGACAACCATTACAGATACCCAGTGCAAAGCTGTCTTTGCGTTCGAAAAATGCCTGAAACTGGTCACGTGCGCGGTTATGAAAAAGAATGGACTTGGCCCAGCCTTCACCGGCACCCAGCACGTCACCATAGCTGAAACCACCACAGGCAACCAGCCCCTTGAAGCTGTCCAGTGTTACCCGGCCGGCAAGAATATCGGACATATGCACATCAACACATTCAAACCCTGCCTTATGGAATGAGGCAGCCATTTCTACCTGGCCATTGACACCCTGCTCACGCAGTATTGCCATACGCGGCCTGTTACCTTCGATAAAATCGGCACAAATAGCCTCATTGATTTCAAAGCCTGTGTGCACAAACATGCCACTGTCTACAGCTGCAATCCGATCAAACTCTTCCTGTGCACAGTCGGGGTTATCACGCAACGCCTGCATATCACGGGTTGTTTCTGACCATGCCTGCTGGAATTCGACACGTGAACCATTGATTAATGATTTACCGGAATGATGAATATTGATTTGATCATCTGCCACGGTACCGATCACAGCACTTACCTGCCCCAGACCTGCCTGACCCAACATATTCATCACGTCATCGCTGTCGGCATGGTTCACTTGTATCACGGCACCGAGTTCTTCATTGAAAAGCACGCCAATATCATCCGGGGTATCAGAAAGTCCGGCGATATCAATGTCCAGACCACAACGACCGGCAAAGGCCATTTCCATCAATGTCACCAGCATTCCGCCATCTGAACGGTCATGGTATGCCAGTAACAGGCTATCGTTGTTCAGATCCTGTATCGCGGCAAAGAAACGCTTGAGCATGTCGGCATCATCAACATCGGGAGCATTGTTTCCGACCTGCTTGTAAACCTGGGCCAATGCCGAAGCACCAAGGCGGTTTTTACATTTACCCAGATCGATCAGGATCAGATCCGTATCACCTCGGTCGGTGCGCAACTGCGGTGTCAGTGTTTTGCTGGTATCAGCCACCGGCGCAAAGGAACTGATGATCAATGACAGTGGTGCTGTCATTTCCATGTTCTCGCCCTCGTGTTGCCACAAGGTCTTCATTGACATCGAATCTTTGCCAACCGGGATCGCTATGTCCAATTGCGGGCACAATTCCATACCGACCGCTTTTACCGTTTCAAACAGCTTGGCATCTTCGCCTTCATGACCTGCAGCAGCCATCCAGTTAGCTGAAAGTTTGATATCACCAATTTTTTCAATGGATGCCGCAGCGATATTGGTTATAGCCTCACCAACTGCCATACGTCCGGATGAGGCAGCATCAATCAACGCCAGCGGTGTGCGCTCGCCCATGGCCATTGCTTCGCCGGCAAGCCCTTCAAAATCCGCAACAGTAACCGCCACATCAGCTACCGGGACCTGCCAGGGACCTACCATCTGGTCACGCGCCACCATACCGGTAATGGAACGATCACCAATACTGATCAGAAATGTCTTATTGGCTACAGTCGGTAGTCGCAAAACTCTTAATGCGGCTTCTTTCGGATCGATGCCATCAAAGTCCAGTGCAGGTTTATGGAAGGGCAGGTGTTTGACATCACGTAGCATCTTCGGTGAATTGCCAAACAGCAATGGCATAGGCATATCAATCGGGTTGTTATCGAAATGTGCATCACCCAGTATCAGATGATGTTCATCCGTTGCTTCACCGACAATCGCATAGGGGCAGCGTTCTCGCTCACAAATCGCCTTGAATTCCTCCAGGCGATTCATATCAACAGCCATCACATAGCGTTCCTGTGACTCGTTACACCAGATTTCCATTGGTGACATACCCGGATCGTCATTGGGTACATTGCGTAATTCAAATTTGCCGCCACGATTGCCATCATGAACCAGCTCAGGCAAGGCGTTGGATAAACCACCAGCACCCACATCATGTATGAACAAGATCGGATTGTTGTCGCCACGCATCCAGCAGCGGTCAATCACTTCCTGGCAACGCCGTTCCATTTCCGGGTTGGCGCGTTGTACCGAGGCGAAGTCAAGGTCTTCAGCAGAAGCACCGGATGCCATCGAAGATGCAGCACCGCCACCAAGCCCAATCAGCATGGCCGGGCCGCCCAGCACAATCAAGGGTGAACCTGCAGCAAACTCACCTTTCTCAATATGTTCTTCGCGAATGTTACCCAGCCCGCCTGCCAGCATGATGGGCTTGTGATAGCCCCTCAATTCCTTGCCATGCGGACCAGGAACTTCTTCTTCATAGGTTCTGAAATAGCCACACAGATTGGGGCGACCAAATTCATTGTTAAAGGCAGCAGCACCTATCGGGCCTTCCAGCATGATATCCAGTGCATTGACGATACGTGCTGGTTTGCCGTGATCTTTTTCCCAGGGCTGTTCATTTGCAGGAAGACGCAGATTGGAAACCGAAAAACCACAAAGCCCGGCCTTGGGCTTTGAACCGATACCGGTAGCACCTTCGTCACGGATTTCGCCACCTGAACCGGTAGCCGCTCCGGGATCTGGCGAGATGGCCGTTGGATGGTTATGGGTTTCCACTTTCATCAAAATATGGATAGGCTCGTTATGCTCTCCGTAGATATCAGAACCGGGTTCCGGATAAAAACGATAACCTTCATTACCCGTCATTACCGCTGCATTGTCCTTGTAGGCAGACAATACATCTGCCGGAGAATGCTCGGTAGTATTTCGTATCATTTTGAACAGGGATTTATCCTGGGATTGACCATCAATTTTCCAGTCGGCATTGAAAATCTTGTGACGGCAATGCTCGGAATTAGCCTGGGCAAACATCATCAGTTCCACATCGGTGGGATTGCGATTCAGAGACTGGAAGCTCTCGACCAGATAGGTAATTTCATCGGCTGATAGTGCCAATCCCAGTTCGGCGTTGGCAATCAGCAGCGCTTCTTCACCACCATTGATGACATCAACACGGGCCATCGGCCTGGGTTCAGCATGACTGAACAGCGTTACCGCATCATCCAGTTCTGAGAACACAGATTCAGTCATGCGGTCATGCAACAAAGCAACCGTCTGCTCAAGGGTTTCACCAGACAGCTCTGCCTGTACGAAATAAACGATGCCACGCTCAATACGCGAGATCATGTTAAGACCACAGTTGTGAGCGATATCAGTGGCTTTAGAAGACCAGGGAGAAATGGTTCCGGGGCGCGGTGTCACCAGGATCTGTCTGCCTTCGGGCTCATGTGACGCCAGTGCCGGGCCATAACGTAAAATCCGGTCAAGAATAGCCTGTTCAGCATTGCTCAGCTTCTGTTCAGTCTCGGCAAAATGATAGAACTCTGCATAGAGCTCTACCTTGACACCAACACTGGACTCAATTCGTTCAGCCAGCTTGTTTAAACGAAAATCGGAAAGTGCAGGCGCACCTCGAAGAATCAGCATCTTTCGCCTCTGTCAGGATTTTTTGGGATGAGTGAATGATACGCGAGACGAACGCTTGAAAACAGAAAAAATTCAGACATTCCCTTCCCTCTTGAAAACTGCCGGGGACCAGGCTGAGGGGAAATTGTAACTAACGCGTGAACACCCACTGATCGCCCTGACTCAACGCCTCATTGAACTGATAACCTTCAGAATCAAACCCTTTAACATCCTCAGGATTTTTCAGGCGGTTCAACAGAATAAAGCGACTCATCAGCCCGCGTGCCTTCTTCGCATAGATGCCAATCATTTTGTAGGTACCGTTTTTGTTTTCCTTGAATTGTGGTGTGATAATCCGGCCTTCGACCTGTTTTGGCTTGACTGACTTAAAATATTCGTTGCTGGCCAGGTTGATCAGAATGTCGTCTTTCTGTGCCTTGAGCTGTTTGTTAATGGCATTGGTAATCGTATCGCCCCAGAATTCGTAAAGATTTTTACCGCGCGCATTTTCCAGCCTGGTACCCATTTCCAGGCGGTAAGGCATCATCAGGTCCAGCGGCCTCAGCAATCCATAAAGCCCGGACAATATACGCAGATGGCTCTGGGCAAAGTCCAGGTCTTTGGCTGAAAAGCTTTCGGCATCCATGCCGGCATAGACATCACCCTTGAAAGCCAGCAGGCACTGTTTTGCATCTTCCTTACCGTAATCCTTTTTCCACTGATAGTAGCGTTCAAAATTCAGTTCCGCCAGATTCATGCTCAGATGCATCAGTTCGGCCAGATCCATTGCAGAATATTTTCTGAGCTCAGTTATCAGTTCGGCTGAATCGTCCAGAAAATCCGGTTTGGTGAATTTTTGGGTTTTAGCCGGTGTGTCGTAGTCGAGTTTCTTGGCTGGTGAAATTACAATTAGCATGTCTTTACCATAGAGTCTGTTGATTCTGTTTATTTTGCCATATTATCGTGATGAAGATCGAGCACGACAGGTTGCCTGAGTCTCGAACTGAAACAGCATTTATTAACTATATAATCGATCCCATTGAAAATAACCCTGACATTTTTAGTGCTCGCCCTGCTGAGCCTTTTCAGCCTGCTGGCCTCTCTGGCGCTGGGCAGCTATTCCATTCCCCTGGAAAACCTGCCAGCCATTCTTAGCGGCAGCCTAACGGGTACTGATGCCCAGATCGTCACGGAACTGCGCTGGCCTCGAACATTGACGGCATTTGTTACCGGGGGTCTGCTCGGGCTTGCTGGTGCCCTCATGCAGGTACTGTTGCGAAACCCCCTGGCAGATCCTTACATCCTCGGCATTTCAGGTGGTGCCGCAACCGGAGCATTACTGGCCATTACATTCGGCCTTGGCAATGAATGGGTTAACGGCAGCGCCTTCAGTGGCGCCATGCTGTCAATGCTACTGGTATATTTACTGTCTCGCAGCAGCAGCTATAACAGCCATTTCCACCTGTTGTTAACCGGCGTGGTACTGGCTGCCGGCTGGGGAGCCATAATCAATATCCTGCTGATACTTGCCAACGCACAAAGTGTACACTCCATGCTGTTCTGGCTGATGGGCGACCTGAGTAATGCGTCGCAACCATCCTGGTGGGCATTAATTTTACTGCTTGCGGCAACGCTCATCAGCTGGTTGGTGGCCAGAGACCTCAACCTGCTCACTTACGGAGACCATAAAGCACGATCGCTGGGCTCCAATGTCAGGCGAGTCAGGCAGCTAACCTTTGTGCTTGCTGCCTTGTGTACAGCAATTGCTGTCAGCATGGCTGGCACCATTGGCTTTATCGGCCTTATTGTTCCTCACCTGATACGCCTGATACTGGGTAGCAATCATCGCCTGGTATTACCTGCAGCGGTTCTTGGCGGCGGCAGTTTACTGGTACTGGCAGACCTTGGAGCACGTACCTTGCTGGCACCACAACAACTGCCAGTCGGTGTTATTACGGCCTTGATTGGTGTGCCGGTGTTTCTTTATCTGTTGAGGCATCGCCGTAATGGATGACTCACACAGCCTGCTGCAAATGGTGAACCTGGATATTGAGATTGGCAATATCCAGGTCTGTCACAATCTCAACTGGACGGTTAATTCGAATGAGGTATGGGGCATTCTGGGATTAAACGGCGTCGGCAAAACGACGTTGTTCAACACCATCAGTGGTCTGCATGAGGCAAGCTCCGGCCAGGTTCTGATTCAGAATACAGCGCTTGCTCAATGGCCTCATAAAGCACTGGCTAAAGAACTTGGCTATCTGTTTCAGTCTCTTTCTCATGAATTTCCCCAGACTGTTGATGAATTCTGCACTGACGCGTTGTATCCGTATATCAACCAATGGCAAAACATGAGCGCGGATCAACTGCAAATTATTTCTGATTCTCTATCCGTCACTGAAATGACAGATAAGCGTGAGCGCCTCATCAACAGCCTGTCAGGAGGCGAAAAACGTCGCACTGAAATTGCCGGACTGCTGGTACAAAACCCCAGGTTATGGCTACTCGATGAACCCGTAAATCATCTGGATCTGCGTCATCAGATTCATATGATGCAGGTATTAATTGAAGCCGCTCAAAAACGATCCGGCAGTATCATCTGCATTTTTCATGACCCTAATCTTGCCAAACGTTTCTGCACCCATATCTTATTGCTGAAAGGAAATGGAAGTTATGAAAACGGTATTACCGAAAAAATTCTTACTGCGGAAAAACTGTCCCAGCTCTATCAACAGACAGTGATTGAATTGCACGATAACGACAAAGCCGCATTTATTGCGGATTAATCATCACCACTCAATACCCGGCATGGCCTTTATACCCTCACGGAAGGCATGCTTAACATCATTTATTTCGGATACAGTGTCTGCAAGTTCCAGTAATTCTTCGCTGGCAGCCCTGCCGGTAATAATCACATGCTGATTTTCAGGGCGGTTCTTAATGGCTGTTATCACTTCTTCCGCATCAAGATACCGATAACTGAGCATGTAGGTCATCTCATCAAGAATAATCATTCCCATATCACTGTCATTGAGCATTAGCTTTGCCTTGTTCCACAAAACCGATGCCGCTTCCCTGTCTTTGTCCTTGTCCTGTGTATCCCAGGTAAAGCCGGTTCCCATGATATGGAAATCAACATTTTCCTGTTGCTGTAGAAATAACTGTTCACCGGTATTGGTCCATGACTTGATAAACTGGATAACACCTACTTTCATATCATGGCCAAGAGCTCGCACAACCATCCCAAGAGCAGAACTGCTTTTGCCCTTGCCATTACCGGTTAACAGCACGATAACACCACGTTCAATCTGGGCCTGTTCGACAGAATCATCAATGTGTTGCTTTTTGCGCTGCATTCGCTTTTTGTAGGTATCTTCAGTCATAGTCAGTATTTCTTACTTTATCCAGTATCGAGCAGAGCTCAGCCGCGCCATCCAGCATACGTGTTGTCTGTCTGCTCATCAGGTCAGGGTTAATAAAATAGTGATGGTTATTTTGTACTGCCCTGATCATCGACCATTGCTGCCAGTGTTGCATCCATTTTTTCCGTTCTTGCGGTTTTGCCCCGCCGATAATGACCTGGGGATTTTTCAAGATCAGTTCTTCAGTTGAAACAGTCGGGGCCAGTATTGGCAGGCCAGCAAAAATATTTAACCCACCGCATAACTGAATGACCTCATCAATCAACTGTTCTTCATTGATGGTTATCAGTGGCTTATCCCACAACTGATAAAAGATAGAGATCGTGCTGCTTTGCTGGTGACGCTGTTGCAGCACCTTCAGGTCTGCATCAAACTTTGAGGCCCTGTGTTCTGCAATATCCAGCGTTCCGGACAACTTGCCAATATTACGGATAGTTTTACTGATATCAGACAGTTTGCGTGGTTCACTCACATAGACATTGAATCCAAGCCGCCTGAGTTTTTCTACCGTCGCATCACCATTTCCACTAAGCCATACCAGTACGATATCCGGTTGCAGGGCAAAAAGCTTTTCAAAATCCAGGGCATTGTATGACCCGAGGCGGGGTATTAACTTTGCTGCTCGCGGAAAGTCCGCATGTTCCACGGTAGCGAGCAGATGCTTTCCGGCACCTGCATCAAACACCAGTTCTGCAAGATGAGGGGAAAGGGCAACGATTTTATCCGCTGGCTTTGTTATGGTTATTTTTTGACCCAGATCGTCAGTAACCTGCAGCGACTGGGCAGACAACGGTGAGAAACAGCAAACCAGTATGGACACTATCACCCTCATGCTTTCACCCCTAACCACTACAACTCAACGCCAACTTCCAACCTGTAATTTCTTTCGGGAGCCGGATTAACCCCAAACGGAGTGACGAAGTCATCGTATTTTCGATTGGACAGATTATTGACCCGCAGTCCCACATGATAATTCTGCAACTGGCGACTTACAGCCAGGTTGATTAGCGTAGAACCATCAACCTGCGGTAAAACATTGGCATTATCACCGGAGACATATCGCTCTCCAGTATACAAAGCTTCAAGCAGTAGATT
>JABDQZ010000225.1 GCA_013041975.1 Gammaproteobacteria bacterium | reverse complement strand
AACCAGGTACTGGCCAAACTCGAAGGCAATAATCCAGCAGGTTCTGTCAAGGACCGCCCGGCGCTTTCCATGATTCAGTTGGCTGAAGAGCGCGGTGACATTACACCGGGTGATACGTTGATTGAGGCTACCAGTGGAAATACCGGTATTGCCCTGGCAATGGCTGCGGCGATCAAGGGGTATCGCCTGATTCTTGTTATGCCTGACAACATGACTGAAGAACGCCGTGCAGCCATGCGTGCCTATGGTGCTGAGCTGGTGCAGGTGTCGGCAGAAGCCAGTATGGAGGGAGCACGTGATCTTGCAGATCAAATGGAAGCAAAAGGCGAAGGGAAGGTATTAAACCAGTTTGCCAACCAGGATAACCCCCAGGCGCATTATGTGAGTACCGGTCCGGAAATATGGAAAGATACCCATGGTGAAATTACTCACTTTGTCAGTGCCATGGGGACGACAGGGACCATTATGGGAACTGCCCGGTACTTGAAAGAACAGAATCCAGGTATCCAGATTATCGGTGTACAGCCTGAAGAAGGGGCAAGTATTCCGGGAATAAGGCGTTGGCCTGAAGAGTATTTACCGAAAATTTTTGATCGATCTGCGATTGACAGGGAAATGGACGTTTCGCAGACACTGGCCGAGGAAACCACGCGCCAGTTGGCTGCCAGGGAGGGAATCTTTGCGGGTATATCATCCGGCGGAGCGGTAGCTGCTGCATTGCAACTGTCAAAAGAAGTTGAAAATGCCACCATTGTTGCCATTATTTGTGACAGGGGTGACAGGTATTTATCGACTGGTGTATTTCCTGACAAATAAATCTGCCAAAGAAGTTCTGACTGGACTGTTTTGCCTGATGATGGCATTGCTGTGCTCTGCGCCTTTGTATGCACTTTCCTATGCAAAAATCAGCATTAAAAGCGTTAGTGGTGAAGCCTGGCAAGGTAAAGACCTGTCTTTGACGATCAATGATCTCGATCAGTCACAAAGCAACGTCAGGCTTGAGGCGCGGCATTTTCCTGGAAACGGTAATAGTGACAAGACGATTGAATATTTCAGAATTGATTGTCCGGTACTGAAGTATTCTGAAAAGTCGATCACCTGTAACAAGGGTCAGCTGCAGCTGAAAAACAAGCTGGTTTCTGCTGATGCAGCTAATCTTGCGTTTGCCTACCTGCCGGATAACCAAAAAATCCGTGTTGAACTCACCGGTCTGGATTTGCTGTCTGGTAAAGCGGCTGTTGATATCGATTATCAACACAACAAGCTGGTTGCCAATGCACGCCTGCAAAAGCTTTCACTGTCATCGGATTCATTATCAGGCTTCCTGCCTGAATCTGAAACTGAATTCGAGGGCATTCTGTCAGGTAATATCAACCTGGAAAAGCAGTCAGACAAAATCACCAGTAATCTGGATTTGTCAGTTAGCGGTTTATCATTCAGTAATGCAGATGGCGATATTCTGGCGGATGCAGTCAGTTCCGTAATCACAGGCCAGTACCAATACAACAACCAGTCACATTATCTGAATAGACTGACAGTCAGGCTGGAGCAGGGAGAGTTGTTGACGCCATGGTTTTATACCGACCTGAATCAGCGTAAGGCAAAGCTGGCTTTGAAAAAAGCAGGCTTCAATGCAAAAAAACACTGGCAAATAAAACATTTTAACTTCAGTGATAATGTGCTGGATATCACGGTATCTGGCTTGAAGGGAATTAACAACGCTGCTGAGCAATTCCAGTTATCACTGCAGCCAGTTGAGTTAAAACATGTTTACCGTTTTTATTTTCTGCCGGTTCTCAGTAATGACCTGGCACAGCTGAATGTGACTGGAAAGCTTGAAGCCAGCGTTTCCATGCAGTCAGGAGAAATTTCAGCCTATCAGTTGAATCTCTCCGACACCTGGCTTGCGCATGAGCCTGAATTTGGCAGCAGTAAGTTTTTTCTTGAAAACCTGCAAGCCCAGCTTCATAACCACGGTGAATCCCAGACTGACAGCTATCTGAAATTTAGCAATGCCAGCTTTCTGGATACCATCGAATTTGGTGCAGTAAGCATTCCGTTACAGACCAGCCCGCAATCTGTCTCTGTTCATGAAACAACCACATTACCGGTTTTTGATGGTGCTATCATGGTCGAAACTTTCAACCTGGATTTTTCCCAGGATGCACCCGGAGTGAAATTCGAGGGAATTTTAACCCCGGTCAGCTTGTCTGATGTTTCAGAGGCTTTTGGATGGCCGGAAATGTCAGGCAAGGTTTCCGGGCTGATTCCTGCTGTGAGTTACCGGGATGGCAATGCCAGGCTGGCGGGTACACTGCTGATCAGGGCTTTCGATGGCAACATTTTGATCAGGGACGTAGAAGCCAGTCATTTGCTCAGCAGCTGGCCGGTCTTGAGTGCAGATGTTGAGATGAAAAATATTGACCTTGAAAAGCTGACAAAGACTTTTTCGTTCGGAAAAATTACCGGCAGGGTTGATGGTCATGTAAAAAAACTGCTGATGGAAAACTGGCAGCCTACACAGTTTGATGCGATGTTAAAAACATCCGAGAAATCAGGGCGCAAAAGGATCAGCCAGAAAGCCGTAGACAATATCTCCAACCTCGGTGGTGCAGGCATGGCCGGTGCATTGTCACGCAGTTTTATGCGTTTTTTTGAAGATTTCGGTTATGACAAGCTGGGGTTTACCTGCATATTAAGAGACGGTGTCTGCCAGATGTCAGGTGTAGAAGATGCCAATCAGGGGTATTATCTGGTTAAAGGTGGTGGCATTCCCAGGATTGATGTCATCGGCCACAATAAAAATACAGACTGGAATGTGTTACTGGATCGACTGGCTAATATTGCCACTTCCGGTTCACCCACTATTCAATAACATGAGGTTAGGACAATGATGATTTTAAACCGTGCAACAATGGCATTTTTCTTTTCCATGCTGCTGACACTGACTGCCTGTGTCACCATCAATGTTTATTTCCCGGCCTCCCAGGCAGAAGCCGCTGCAGAGCGCATCGTTGACGAGATTCTGGGTGAGCCTGATGCCAGTAATACTAACAGCGATGATGAGCAGAACAAGGATGCGTCCATCAATTCCTACAAGGCTGACCAACTGTTTGCAGCGCTAGGTAGTTTCTTTATTGCAGAAGCACAGGCCGCCCAGCCTGATTTTTCGGTCAACACCCCTGAAATCAGAAGACTGCAGAGTGCAATGGCAAAACGCCATAAAAAGCTGGCAGGTTTTTACAGCAAGGGAGCCATCGGTTTTTCAAACAATGGTCAGGTTGCCTGGCGTGATAAAAAGGCCGTATCGATTAAAGAGCGCGGTACCCTCAACAGCCTGTTGAAAGCGGAAAACAATGACAGAAACAATCTCTACAAGGCCATAGCCAATGCCAATGGCCACCCTGAATGGGAAGCGGATGTCAGGGCAGTATTTGCCAAAAAATGGGCCCAGAAAGCCAGAAAAGGCTGGTGGTATCAAACCACTGCGGGTAGCTGGAAAAAAAAGTAAGCTGATATTCTGGAATGGGAAAAAGAAGACGCCGGTCGCGGATACCGGCAGAACCTGTACGGCTTGAAATTGAGTCACTCAGCCATGATGGCAAGGGTGTCGCTCATGTAGAGGGCAAAACAGTTTTTGTCACCGGATCATTGCCGGGTGAAACTGTCATGGCGCGATATCTGAAAAAACAGAAGCGTTATGATGAAGCCACGGTTGTCGAGGTCATCAAGGCATCTGAACAGCGCATCGAGCCACGCTGTAATCAGTTTGGGGTTTGTGGCGGCTGTTCATTACAGCACCTGTCAGATGCAGACCAGATCGAAGCCAAGCAATCTTCGTTACTGGAAACCTTGAGCCGTATTGGCAAAGTCACACCAGAACACCTATTGCCTCCATTGACCAATGATTCTCCCTGGGGCTATCGCCGCAAGGCACGCCTTGGCGTTAAATATGTTGAGAAAAAGGGCAAGGTACTGGTCGGATTCAGGGAAAAAGGTACCGGACTGTTGACGGATACCGAAGTCTGCCATGTATTGCATCCTTCGGTAGGGTTGCTGATCACACCGTTATCAGAACTGGTTTTCGGCCTCAGTATCAGAGACAAGG
>JABDQZ010000223.1 GCA_013041975.1 Gammaproteobacteria bacterium | reverse complement strand
CCATCGAGCCGCGCTATGGCTACTGGACGTTGCCGGCGGGATTTATGGAAAATGGTGAAACCACATACCAGGGGGCCATCCGCGAAACCTGGGAAGAGGCCAGGGCTGACATTGAGATTGATGGGCTCTACCTCAGTGCCAATTTGCCGCATATCAATCAAATATACCTGTTGTTCAGGGCAAAGCTGTTAAATACTGATTTTGCACCGGGACCTGAGTCGCTGGAAGTCGAACTTTTTGAAGAAAGTGAAATTCCCTGGGATGAAATCGCTTTTCCGGTCATCAGTGAAGGATTGAAGCTTTATTTTGAAAATCGCAAACAAAATCACTATCCCGTCAGAATGATTGACATTATTCGTCATGAGGAGCCCGAGTCACGTTTGGAGATAAACGTGATTAAGTGACTGAAGGTTAATTAGCAGAGGAAATCAATGGATAACTTTCCAATCCGGGTGCTCGCGGAAAAAACCGGTGTAGCACCAACAACATTAAGAGCCTGGGAGCGCCGTTATGGTTTACTTCAACCTCAAAGGACGCCGAAGGGCCACAGGCTATACAGTGTCAGAGATGTTGAAGTGGTCAGTCGAATCGTCAAATTGCTTAATGATAATTATACAATCAGTAAAGCGATCAATGAAATTAAGCTTGAAGATATTCAGGAACAAGCTGATCTGGATAGTCTCGAGCCTCCACAATCTACAGAGCACTGGCAAGTCTTCAAAAAACGCTTTCTCAGCGCTATAGAACTGTTCGATGAAAATAAACTGGATGCCATTTATAATGAGGCCTTGTCGTTGTACCCCATAGACCTGGTTTCTTCACAGATTCTGCGTCCATTATTGTCTCAACTCGGTATTCGTTGGACTAAACGTGAAGCGGGTATCGCTGAAGAGCACTTTTTTACCAGCTACTTGCGCAACAAAGTGGGGGCACGCGTTCACCACGCTTCAGGAAAAACCAAAGGTAGTCGTCTGCTACTTGCCTGTGTTCCTGGTGAATACCATGAATTAGGGAGCTTGTTGTTTGGTTTGTCGGCCATGACACGGGGTTATCGATTACTCTTTCTTGGTGCCGATTTGCCCCTGGACCAGGTCAAGGTGGTCAGTAAAGCAACCGATATCGATGGTGTTGTACTATCAGCGGTCAGTGTGAATGTTCGTGGACAGTTTGCCCGGGACTTGAGTCAATTAGCTGATGAGCTTTCATGCCCGCTTATGCTGGGTGGTTCAGCACCAGTAACTCATACTGAAACTATCAATGAAAAGATAATATTTCTGGGTAATGATTATCGAAAAGCATTGGAAACGTTAGAACAACAATTGCCAGCCTACCGGTGATGAAGTGTACTTTGTAAATCATAACGACTAGCCAAAAAACTGAGCAATCTTCAATGTCTACTAATAGCCTATTTGTAAAAAAACGTCTCACAGGCATCATCATTATCCTCGCGGCGATTGCCATTTTCATTGTGTTGAAATTGTCACGTCAGGAGCAACCTGTCGCAGAGATTAAACAGAAAATCTGGCCGATTGAAGCGCTAACGATAAAACTGCAAAGCCTGTCTCCTGTTTACACACTTTACGGCACGGTTGAGTCTCATTCCCTGGTAACAGCCTCTGCGCCAGTTTCAGGAGTTATGGAAACGGTTGCTGTCAAAGAGGGAGATGAATTTGAAACAGACCAATTGCTTGCCGCCATTTCAGCAGCAGATATCGAAATTCCTTTTGAAGTCGCCAGGGCAGATGTGGCTGATAGCGAGGCACAGTTAAAACTGCAGGATCTCAACTACCAGGCGAATCTTGAACGCTTGCAACATGAAAAAGACGTACTGAAAATCAAGCAGCAGGATGTAAAACGCAACCGTGATCTGATTCGAAAAAAGCTGGCTTCCCAGTCTGCACTTGATCAAGCCAAGGAAGCCTTGACCCGCCAGGAGTTTGCGGTGGTGGGCGCTGAGCTGTCAGTCGAAGAAAATAAAGCCAAGGTAGCGCAACTCCAGGCGCGAGTGCAAAAAGCCAGGGCAAATTTTGAACAGGCCGAAATCAACCGTAGCCGTGGTGTTGTTACAGCGCCTTATGCCGGGCGTATTGCCGACGTCCATGTCTCAGTGGGAGACCGGGTTGGTGCCAATACCGCGATGCTGTCATATTACGATACTAACAGCCTTGAGCTCAGGGCCCAGGTTCCGGTTGCTCATATGCCAATGGTGTATCAGGCACTGCAACAAAAAGAGCAGTTGATTGCCCGCTATCGTTTTAACCAGCAGGAATTTGATCTGAAGCTTTCCAGGCTGGATGGCCAGGCGTCTCCCAGCGGTGTTGATGCGTTTTTTGAAATACCTGATTCGCTTAAAGTCATGAGACCAGGAGATTTACTTGAGGTGCGGTTGTTTGGCCAGGCCATTAATGACAGTTTTTCACTGCCTTATTCAGCTATATATGGT
>JABDQZ010000214.1 GCA_013041975.1 Gammaproteobacteria bacterium | reverse complement strand
TCCATCATGACAATTTGTGCAGCGCACCGGGTTGCCGCCTGCTGGAGAATCAGCCATGGAATGACCTGGGATACTGTGTTTTTGAGTAGCATGGCATGTCTGACAGGAAAAATTCAGTCCATCCTTATTCATGTGAATATCCAGTCCGGAATCAGCATCGATCAAAGATCTTTCCAGATCCCCATGCTTTACGGCATGTCCACCACCACCATAGAAATGACACGTACCACAATTATGCCGCCCCGGTGCACCCACCTTTTTGGCAATCAACTCCAGATCGACGGTCAGGTCGGCCTGCCCACCATTGATAGCCACACGCTTGTATTGCCTGGTTGTGTCATGGCACACCAGGCAATCCACCAGCGATGGATCAGAAAAGTCAAAACTTTCGTCCTTCCAACCATACCCGGCATGACATTGTGTGCAGGTGTCCAGATTGGACGCCACGCCGATACAGAAATTATTGATGGCGTATCTTTTACCCATCTTGATCATGCCCTTGCCGGGCACTTCCTGAAGGCGCGACCAGGTCCAGTGTGGGGTTTTCATGAAGTCATGAGCCTGCTGTTCATGGCATTCCAGGCAGGTATCTGTGACATCGATACCATCTTCAAAAGGTCCTTCGATTTCTTTGTGTTCAGGTATGACCCTGAAGTCTACATCTGGGGCACTGACTGTAGTGACAGTATCAGCAACCGGAGCACCGACAATAGTGGTGGGAAAACCGGCAAGAAACAGAATTGGAGCAATTGCTATCCAGCAACAGTTTTTAGAACAAAAAGACATGAATAAATCAGTAAACTTCACAAAAGCCACCTAACCTTGTGCGGCCCAAACGATACTTGGTAAGTATATAAGAAATCGTAAATATGCGCATCCTGTAAATCAGTAGAAAACCAGCATCAGTAATACTTGCTTTACATCAGCATAATCTCTTAAATTTAATGTTACTATTAAAAAAAAATTATCAATACCGTTTTAAAGGGGAGAGCTTTGAAAAGCTCAAAGAAAAAAGCCGCTCTATTATCTTCGCTGGTATTAAGTTCACCGGTCTGTCTGGCTGCAAATACGACTGAACAGGGCATAAAGTCCGGTTACTACGTCAATGACTTCAGAATCAGGCCCAGCGTATCGATCAGCGAGATTTACGACGACAATATTTTTGCCACCGATACCCAGAGCGAATCAGACTTCATTACGATTGTTTCTCCCCGCTTAAATGTTGATACCACGTGGGACAAACATAGCCTGAGATTTAAGCTGGGTGCCGATCTCGCCCGTTATAGTGAATTTGATGCTGAAAACTATAACGATTATTGGCTCACACTCGACGGTAAATACGACATCAATGAGGTAACCGCTATTTTTGGTGGCCTGGGTTTTAGTTCCAAACATGAAAACAGAGACTCTCCCGATGCCGCCTCTGAAGGATTATCTCCGACGACCTACGAATCCAGAAATGCCAACATCGGCATAAAAACCCGTTATCAGAAAACCACTTTCCGTATTGGCATGACCTACGAAGACCTGGATTTTGATGATGTTTTCACCAGCACTGGCAGCAGTGTCATTAATAATGACCGTGACAGGGAACTGCTTGGGCTGGGTATTCGTGCCACCCACAAACTGGACGAGACCCTCGACCTCTACGCACAGGTACTGCTGGACAAACAGGATTACAAACGGGCTTTAGACATTGATGGGTTTAACAAGGATTCAGACGGATACCGGTTTGCCGCTGGCTATAAAAAAGATCATGGCAATGGCAATAAATCAGAAGCCTATCTTGGCCTGATTAATCAGGACTACGACGACAGCCGCTTCGAATCAATCAGCGCTGTTGACATCGGTGGCCAGGTGACGCTTCAGCCTTCCAGTAAATCCAGGCTCATGGCAGGCCTGTTGCGAACTCTTAATGAAACCACGGTAAGCGGCAGTTCCTCCTATCTGCATACGGCTTTAACCGGCAAACTGGAATACAAAATTTCTCAGCGTTTTATTCCCCACTTAAAGCTGGGATATGCTGAATCAATATTCAAAAACTCTGATCGCGAGGACACGATTTTGTCAGGTGAAGCCGCGATTAAATATTACCTGGCACGCAATGCCTCGCTGACGGCAGGCTTCCGGCATGTTGATCGCGACTCCAACGACCTTGACCTGATGACCGGTTCCAACGATTACACCAATAATTCTATTTTCCTGACGTTCACGACCCAGGGCTATCCACTTTTTGAACCCGCCGTCTCTGCTTTTGACACACAAGGCGAACTTGAGATTGGTGCTTTCTGGCTCAGCGATGACTCAAAAAGGTTTGGCCGCTACAGCGGGCTGGATTCATCCGGTACGCATTTGAATGGCAATGTGATTCTTGAAAGTGCCGATACCACCAACAACTGGGCTGTTATTGAAGGTTACAACCTGGGGCTGGACTCCAGGTCCCTGGAGCTTGATTGGGGAGCACAGGGTCAGTACTCGGCTTATGTTCTTTTTGACCAACAGCCTTTTACCCGTTTCACGGGTAGTACCCTGTTTGAAGGCATTGGCAGTACCAGCCTGACCTTACCGGCAGGTTGGACCCGCGGTCTTAATACATCACCAGCCCAACTGCCCGATCTTGCTGCCAGCCTGCAATCGGTAGAAATTGGCACGATGCGCAAAAAACTCGGTGCCGGTGCATCCTTCATCAAAAACAAGAACTGGACCATAAACCTCGACTACGAAAGCCAGACCAAAGAAGGCTTCATGCCCATCGCCGGAGCAATCGGGCATTCACCTGGAGAGCCTTCAAGGTCGGTGATACTACCTGCGCCTGTTGATTATACAACCAACTCACTCAAGGCCTCTGTCGACTATGCCAACGATGGCAGTATGTTCAGTCTTGCTCTCCACAGCTCGTTCTTCATGAACAATCTAAAATCACTTGACTGGGAAAACCCGTTTGATGATTCCCAGCATCGTGGTGATAAAGGCAGCATCTCACTGGCACCAGACAACCAGTTTCACCAGTTATCACTGTCGGGTACCCAGATATTATCCGGCACCACGCGGCTCACCGGTGTCGCGTCCTTTGCCGCCATGTACCAGGATGATCCTTTCCTGCCTGATGCGGTAGCGAGCGGATTGATACCAAATCCGCTACCAAGAAATTCTCTTGATGGCGAGGTCTACCAGACCAATGCTTTACTTGCGCTGACCTCACGCCCACTGTCGGGGCTTAATTTAAAAGCTTCATACCGACTGCAGAAACGTGACAATGAAACTCCGGTTGCGAGCTATACCTACCATGTCAATGATGGAGGAGTCGGTGGCGTCGGCAGTTCGCCAAAGACGGCGACCAATACACCCTACAGCTATGATCGCAGAACACTGGACCTGAGTGCAGGATACAGATTAAACAGTAAAGCTCGTCTTAACGGCAACATCGCCCGCGAAACCTACGAATGTTCACCCTGTGAAGTTGCAAAAACAACCGAAGACGAGACCAACCTGAGACTCAGGCTGACACCGAGCTATGATTTTCAGGTTACCTTGCGCGGCGGTGTATCAGAGCGCGACGGCTCAGCTTACCAGACACTGACTGGCGAAAACGCGCTGCTGCGCAAGTACAATATTTCTGACAGGAAACGCTCGCTGGCGGGCATGGACGTTTCCTACCAGCCGACAGACCAGTTTGTCATCGCTGCCAACCTGCAGTTCAGCGACGATGACTATGATGCCACTAGCGTTGGCCTGACATCCTCAAAACAGACCGGCGTAACGGTTGATGCCTCCTACCATCCGAATGAAAAACTTTCAGCCCATGCTTATATCGGCAGGGAGATGATCGAGTCGAAACAATCCGGCAGCCAGGTTCCCAACACGGCAGACTGGTTTGTTGACAATGATGACGCTGTTGACAGCCTGGGCTTTGGCATTACCTGGCAGAAGAATCACAAACTGAAGCTGGGAATGGATTACACCTTCAGTGGTGCGACGGGCAAAACCTTCATGACCAGCCAGTCGGTCAACCCACCCGTGACGCAGTTTCCGGACCTGACTTCCGACCTGCACAGCGTCAAGCTATATGCCGACTACCAATGGCATCGCAATACCAGTGTCAAGCTGAGCTATCAATATGAGGAGTTTGAGGTTAACGACTGGTCTGTGGATGGCGTCAACGTGGATACCATTCCGGAAGTTCTGCTACTGGGTGAGAGCAACCCGGGTTATAAAGAGCACCTGATCGGTGTTTCTCTGATTACGCGATTCTAAGCCACCCTTTTCGGTCAAGTATCTGAAAACAAAACAGCAGGCTGCATATAGGGCTATTTAAGTGACTTCCAGTCATTTCATTCCCAAAAACCTCTTAAACATGTGATTTAGGTTCACTTTCCGGGCTTTCATTTCCGCTATTATGCCTTATTAGAAATCTTGTAATTGGCGAAGGCATTAATCATGGCACTTTCCATCAACAACAATGCTTCTCTTTTTTCTGCGCGTTTTCTTAATAACTCGCAGAATAATCTGCAGACGGCCCAGGAACGCCTTTCGTCAGGAAAACGTATCAATCGTGCCTCTGACGATGCAGCAGGTCTTGCCATTGCTGCCAGGCTGGCAACGCAGATACTAGGCTCTCAACAATCCTACCGTAATGTTTATGACGGCGTATCCTTAACACAAACGGCAGAAGCCTCGATTTCCGAATTACAGAATATCACTCAACGTGTCAGGGAACTCTCTGTCCAGTCTGCCAATGGCTCTCTTGGCGATACTGAACGCCAGTATCTGCAACAGGAAGTATCAGGCCTTCAGGAAGAAGCCCAAAGTATTATCAGTTCTGCCGAATTCAGCGGCAACCAATTTCTGGCAGAAGATGGCAGTATCGATATCCAGGTTGGTGAAGACAGTGGTTCTACCGTTTCAATCCAGACTACCGACCTGCTTTCCAAACTGACCAGCGACGGCTTCTTTTCTGTCGATATCTCTACTGCCAATGGTGCCCAGACCGCACTTGGTGCGCTTGATGCTTCTACAGATTCACTGGTTCAACAGCGTGCTGATTTTGGCGCTACCGCCAACCGTCTTGAATCAGCTGGACGCAGCCTGGAAATTGAAGCAGAAAGCCTCGCTGCTTCCAGAAGTCGTATTGAAGATGCTGACTACGCAGCAGAAATGGCTTCAAGAACTACCTCCCTGATTCTGCAAAATGCCGGACTGGCTTCACAAGCACAAGGATCTGTATCAAGCCAACTGGCTACGATGCTTTTGAAATAGAAAAATTCGGATTATTTATTCATAACCACTACCAGTGGTGCTGAATTTCCTGTAAGATCGCTTGCGCAAAATCACTGGAGCATCCCAGCTCCAATACCTTGAATAACAAGAACACTGGCTGAGTGGCAGAGTGGTTATGCAGCGGCCTGCAAAGCCGTGGACAGCGGTTCGATTCCGCTCTCAGCCTCCATTCTTGCCCGGGTATATTCTTTCAAACTCCTTCACCCTGGTATCGTAGGTTGGATGAACAGTCCCCAGCAACCTGTCCCAAACCGAGAAATAATTTCCGTAATTGTAAAGAAAATACTGATGATGCTGATCGTGGAACACCGTGCAGAGTAACGGCCAGGGCTTGCGTGCTGTGAAACTGGCAAAATGCTCATAACCGCAGTGTCCGACTGCCGCTGAAATCTGATCAAAAAGCCGGTGTGCCAGCAAGGCCAATGCTGGAATGGGGAGGATAAAAACAATCAAGGCGTAATAAGAATGTGCAAACAGGGTATCCACGGCATGGCCAGCATCATTGGACCAGACAGTTGGCGTCACACTGCGATGATGTGGACTATGAAACCGGTAAAACGTTTTCGTATGTAACAGGCGATGTCCCCAGTAGAACCAGGTATCGTGCAGCAACACTGAAATCAGGAAAAACAAGGGAAATGACCACCAGCTTAGTTCTACAGGTTCAATCAATACCCACCCCTGATATTGAGAAAAAAGTCCGGCAGACAGACACAGGCTGGTTACAACAAGCTGTCGCACAGATGATTTGATGTCATCGATTTCTCTGATTGAAGGCTGGCGCTGTTGAATTTTCCGATCTGGATGACGTAAGTTCAGTTTCGAAATCACTGAACCGGTAACAAACAGAACAGCCAGGCTAGCTGCATAGATGGCCAGGGTCAAAAGGCCAAATTCCAGAAGTCCATTGAAAAAGCTGTTTTCCACAAGTTCCATGAACTGCATTTTATAGATACCGGGTAACTATGACAAAGCTCCAATAAAGGGTACGAACATTCCAAGGATATTTGTAGAATGCCTCAGATTAGGCGAAAATATAAGAAAACCAGGTGCTAAGCATAGCCAAAGGCATAATGACTAAAAAAATTGCGATTGTCGGGTATAGCTTCCGTTTACCCCAAACCTCTCGAGAACGGTTCTGGGATGATCTTCTCGACAGTAAAAACATGATCAGCGAAATTCCCAAAGAACGCTGGTCATTCGAAAATCACCTGCATCCGGATAAAACCCACCCCGGCACCAGTTATACTTTCAAAGCAGGCACGCTAGGCGACGTCTCCGGTTTTGATGCAGAGTTTTTTGGAATTTCTCCCCGCGAAGCAGCCGTTGTAGACCCGCAGCAACGATATTTGCTCGAAATGACCTGGGAAGCCATTGAGCACGCTGGAATAAAACCCAACTCACTCAAAGGTACCGACACAGGTGTGTATCTGGGTATGTCAAGTATCGATTATGCGTTTCGTATGACAGGCGACTTAAGCTGCATAAAAAGCTCCAGTGCAACGGGAAACACAACAAGTATTGCTGCCAACAGAATTTCCTATGCGTTCGACCTGAAAGGCCCCAGCCTTTCCATGGATACTGCCTGTTCATCCTCTCTTTATGCCTTTCATCATGCTTGTCAGGCTATTCGCAGCGGTGAAATTTCCACCGCAATTGCCGGGGGCATCAGCCTTCTACTGCATCCTTTCAGTTTCATCATGTTTTCCAAGGCCACCATGTTATCCCCAGATGGAGAATGCCGATTTTGTGATGCCTCTGCAAACGGCTATGTTCGCTCCGAGGGTGGAGGTATTTTCATACTGAAAGACTATGAGCTGGCCCTACAGGATGGTGACCTTATTCACGCCGTTGTCGCCGGCTCAGGCGTTAATACTGATGGCTTTACGTCAGGCATCACCATTCCGTCCTGGCAGTCTCAACAGGAGCTAATGGAAAAGGTCTACAAGGATGCCGGTATCAATCCGGTCGACATTGATTATCTGGAAGCACACGGTACTGGCACACCCGTAGGCGACCCCATTGAAACCAGAGCCATTGGTCAGGCACTCGCGCAACAGCGAAAAAAACCTTTATATATCGGTTCCATAAAAGCCAACCTGGGCCATCTTGAACCTGCTTCAGGTGTTGCCGGGCTGGTCAAAGCATTGCATGTGCTGAAACATCGGGCCATTCCGCCCACATCCAGCATGAAAACGCCTAACCCGAATATTTTGTTTGACGAATGGAATATTCTACTGACGGATAAGTTAACCTCTTTAAAAGACTCGGGACAACTGACCGTTGGCATTAATTCGTTCGGGTTCGGTGGTGCCAATGCGCACGTGGTCCTGCAGTCACATGAACCCTCACCTGTAGCGGCCTCCAATACGGTCAGTTCCGTATCCAAACGCTTGCCCTGGATTATTACCGGCAATAACCAACAGGCTATCGAGGACAATGCCCGCAAGCTTGCTGAATATTTGGACGATAGTAGCCCACTGTATGACACAGCCTGGCAATACGCCAATCACAAACAGCGTTTGAATCAGGGAGTAGTTTTCTTTGCAGAAACCTATGCGGAAACTCAAAACAGGCTGATCGAGATTCTTGAAGACAAAAACACCAGCGATATTGTTCATGGCCAGTCACAGGATATTTCCAAGGGCGCTGTTTTTGTTTATTCAGGCAATGGATGCCAGTGGGAAGGCATGGGCAATATCCTGCTACAGGAATCTACCCTGTTCCGCCAGACGATCGATGAAATCGATAGCATCTTTTCCACATTTTGTAACAGCTTTTCCATCAAAGAAGAACTGGCTTTACTCAATGGAAGGGGTCGCTATGCCCTAACGGAAATCGCCCAGCCTGCACTTTTTGCCATACAGGTGGCTGTCACACGCTATCTGACGGCCAAAGGTATACGCCCGGTGGCAGTCACCGGCCACAGTGTTGGAGAAGTAGCTGCTGCCTGGGCTTGTGGTGCTCTAAGCCTCACAGATGCGGTCAAAGTCATCTATTACCGCAGCCATTTTCAGGGACAAACCCAAGGTTCCGGTCGTATGACAGCTATCAGCCTGTCTGATACTGAAATTCAGGACCTGCTGGCTCAGCTTAAGCTGGATAAACTGCATATTGCCGGAATCAACAGTGATACAGCTGTTACGCTTGCCGGTGATGCAGAGCAATTATCCATACTGGAAACCTACCTGGCAGAGACGAACGTCTTTCATAGCCCTCTTCCGCTGGACTATGCTTTCCACAGCCCGGAGATGGACAGCATTCAACAGCCCCTGCTGGACTCGTTAAACGAAATTATTCCCCAAAAGAGCACGATACCTTTCATCTCCACTGTAACCGGTGAAGCTATCAATACCGAAAAACTCGATGCCCGGTACTGGTGGGATAATATTCGTGAACCGGTCATGTTTAAACAAGCCCTCGATTGCCTGTTTAACAATGAGCATAACTGTTTTATTGAAGTTGGCGCACACCCGGTGCTTCGTTATTACCTGGATGAACAGCAAAAAAGTCATCAACGTGATGCCCGGATAATCCCTACCCTGACTCGCAACAATGG
>JABDQZ010000213.1 GCA_013041975.1 Gammaproteobacteria bacterium | reverse complement strand
CCACTCTTGTAATCATTAATCATGCCCTGCGCGATATTGCGGACACTGTCGGCAATACCACTACGGTTCTGAGTTATGATCTCATCGAGTTTGCTTTTGCCCACCACTTCACGCAATGCTGACTCAATGGTGTCCTTGATGGTTTTTTCCGGCGAACTATCCTGGAACAGGAAGTCTGCCGGATCCTGAATGCGATATTGCACGTTCAAAGAAACATCAACCATGTTTTCATCAGAAGTCAGCATTTCCGCACGGTGAGGCAAACGTGAAATCTGATCGACATCCACCTTGATGACCTTATCCACAAAGGGAATCAACAGATGAGGACCCGGCTCGGTGATATGAACGAATTCACCAAAGCGCAAGATCACACCACGTTCTGCCGGATTGACCGTATAGAAACTCTGGAAAGCCAGAAAGCCAACCAAAGCCAGGCCGATGATCAATCCCATGCCTTTTCGGCCGGGAGTACCATCACCAGACGATGGAGAACCACCGGAGCCACCGGAACGACCGCCGAAAAGGCCGCCCATTTTGTCCTGCAGTTTCTTTACAACTTCATCAAGATCTGGTGGCCCCTGATCTTTTCCCTTGCCGTTCCAGGGATCTTTATTATTACCGCCACCCGGTTCATTCCAGGCCATAAGGCTCTCCAATAATTATGGGTTAAAAATATTCCGCCGATTGTAAGGTTCAAATCGGCAATCATCAACAAAAGCAGGAATTTTGATAGAGGGTATTAATACCCACTATAAATTGCCTAATGCGCTTGTAACAGCAGTTTGAATTCCTGATTATTTTTCTTCATCTGCTCAAAGATCTTCTTTTCCATTTTTACCTTCATCTGCCAACCGCCATATTCATCTGGTTCATCAGCCAGAATCTGTGCTGCCTGATACAACTCAGCATGTAATTTACCATGCGAACAATCCAGTGCCAGATCCAGCATTTCATGGTCATGTTTGAAAAAGTTCTGCAGTGCTTTTAACAGCAGACCTATACCCTCTCCAGACTGGGCTGACAACCAGACACTTTCAGCGACACCTTCATCGTTTATCTGAACATGGGCTTTTTCGTCTTCCACCAGATCAATTTTGTTATAGACCTTGATCTGGGCAACCTTGTCGGCACCGATCTCTGCCAATACCACATTGACTTCCTCGATGAAAAACTGGCGCTGATGACTTGCGTCGTCTACAACGTGTAACAGTAAATCTGCTTCAACGGTTTCCAGTAACGTGGACTTGAAAGCAGCAACAAGTTCATGTGGCAGTTTAGAAACAAAGCCAACCGTATCAGCAAGTATGACCGCACTGTTGTCTGGTAGTTCCAGTCGACGCATGGTTGGGTCAAGCGTCGCAAACAACTGATCTTCAGCATAGACATCAGCCTGGGTCAGGGTATTAAATAAAGTGGATTTTCCAGCATTAGTGTAGCCCACCAGTGAAACCGTGGGGATTTCTGCTCTTTCCCGCGCTCTTCTGCCCTGAGAGCGCTGGGTTTCCACTTTTTCCAGGCGTTTTTTAATCTGACTGATACGGGCATTCAACAAACGACGGTCCGTTTCGAGCTGGGTTTCTCCCGGTCCCCTCAGACCAATGCCGCCTTTCTGGCGTTCAAGGTGAGTCCAGCCCCTTACCAGGCGTGTTGATAAGTGACGTAATTGCGCCAGTTCGACCTGTAACTTGCCTTCAAACGAACGGGCACGCTGGGCGAAGATATCAAGAATCAGCCCGCTTCTATCCAGTACACGGCATTTGAAATACTGTTCGAGGTTACGCTCCTGACTTGGTGAAAGACTGTGATCAAAAATCACCAGTTCAGCTTCCTCTGACTCGATGATTTGCTTGATTTCTGCTGCCTTGCCCTTGCCGATAAAAAGACGGGGATCCGGCTGGCTGCGACTGCCGGAAACCATCTCCATCACTTCAGCACCTGCCGAGGTTGCGAGGTCGATAAATTCCTGCATTTCATCCGGGTCAACAGGACTGCCAAGCGCCATATGCACTAGTACGGCACGTTCACCGAATTTAGGTCTTTCAAACATCTAATAATATTTCTGTAAACAGCAAAAGGGCTGCCTTCATGGAAGACAGCCCTGCCTTAACTAATTTAACTGCTAAATGACTTATCAGTGATTTCCGTCTGATTCGGGATCATCGTGATCATGTGGAATACGCACATTTTTGGCTGGCACAACTGTAGAAATCGCATGCTTGTAAACCATCTGGCTCACTGTATTTTTCAGTAAAACAACGAATTGATCGAATGATTCGATCTGACCCTGTAATTTGATTCCGTTAACCAGGAAAATAGAAACCGGTATTTTTTCTTTCCTCAACGTATTAAGGAAAGGGTCTTGTAAGGACTGCCCTTTAGACATAGTTTTTCTCCGTGTTCAGCTCGAATGGCAAAAGCCCCATTCAAAATTAAGCTAATACTAATATAGTAAAATTCAAGGTTAGCACAAGATAAATTCTAATGATAGGAGAAATAAAAAAAACTTTATGAAGAAATTAAATATTAAGCATTAAAGACAAGATATTACCTCATCCAGAGGATTGTCCCCCAGCCAGATATATTCACTATCAGCTCTTAGCCAGGTGTACTGGCGTTTGGCCAGTTGGCGGGTAGCTATAATACCCCTTTCGATCATTTCATCCCTGTCATAGATGCCATCAAAATACATCAACATCTGTCTGTAGCCGACGCTGCGCATGGAGGGCAGGTCAGCATGCATGCCCTGGATTTGCATGAGTTCCCGTACTTCCTTCTCAAAGCCCTGCTCTACCATCTGATGAAATCGCCGAGCGATGCGCTCATGCAGAATCTCACGACTTGTCGGCGCGACAACAAATTTTCTCAATTCATAATCTATGACCTGTTGACCGCTTGAGGCCTGTAACTCGCTCAACGGCTTGCCAGTGATTTCAAACACTTCCAGCGCTCGCATAATACGCTGCGGATCATTTTGATGAATGCGTTTGACAATTTGTGGATCAACCTTTGTCAATTTTTCATGCAGAAAGGTTGAGCCTTTGGTTTTTAACTGCTGCTCAAGGCGCTCACGGATGACAGGGTCACTCTCCGGTAACTGCGACAAACCATATTGCAAGGCACGGAAATACAGCATTGTGCCGCCGACCAACAGGGGAATTTTGCCACTGGCATAAATTTCATCCATCGCTGTACGTGCATCATCACGAAAACGGGCTGCTGAATAGGCTTCTGTCGGTTCACAGATATCAATCAGGCGATGTGGTGCAATTTCCAGTGTCGCCCTGTCCGGTTTGGCGGTACCAATATCCATACCACGATACACCAGTGCCGAATCGACACTGATAATTTCAAAACGTCCGCTTTTCA
This sequence comes from Gammaproteobacteria bacterium, assembly GCA_013041975.1. GTDB lineage: Bacteria > Pseudomonadota > Gammaproteobacteria > Chromatiales > Chromatiaceae > JABDQZ01. The sequence goes on along the minus strand of JABDQZ010000213.1, from coordinate 8,044 downwards.
CCAGATCAATCGCCAAGGCGGTTTTACCCGATGCAGTAGGACCAGCAAGAAAGACCGCTTTCTTTTCAGACAAACTACTGCCCTCTCATGAACAGCTTATCCAGCTCACTCATATCCAGCTGTGTCCAGGTCGGTCGGCCATGGTTGCATTGCCCGCTGCGTTCGGTAGATTCTATATCACGCAACAAGGCATTCATTTCCTCGATTCTCAACAGGCGATTAGCCCTTACGGAGCCATGACAGGCCATGGTAGCAAGCACCTCATTCATGGATTCTTCGATACGCCGACTGTTTCCGTACATGACGAGATCAGCCAATAAATCCTGTACCAGCTGTTGTGCATTATCACGTTGTAACAAAACCGGAATCGAACGAATGACCACACTTTGTTCACCAAGCCGATCAACCTCAAGACCCAGATTACTGAGAACATCTGCCTGATCTTCACAGACCTCGGCCTCTCTCTGACTGATATTCATTGTCACTGGCAGTAACAGTGGCTGGGACTTGAGCCCTTCCCCTTCAAGAGCAGACTTGAGTCGTTCATAGGTGATACGTTCATGCGCCGCATGCATATCAACGATAACTAGACCATGCGCATTCTGGGCAAGAATATAGATGCCGTGAAGCTGGGCAATAGCGAATCCCAACGGAGGGATCAGCTGTTCGATATCTTCATCTTTCTGATTAAGTGACTGTTGTTCAGCAACCGGCATCTGGGCCTTGTAGGATGCATCGTATCTGGCAACTGGCTGAGCCACTCCAAGAGACAGGTTGTTTTGAGCAGGTGAAGTAAAGGAGTCTGGCTTCCTTGTCCCTGTTTCTTTCAATGTTTCTGATAACCATGATGCTGATGCGGGTGGCTCAGCTACGGTTTCCCGTTCCGGCTTAACCTCGGCCAATACCTGATGCAGGGTACGGAAGATAAAATCATGAACCAGCCTGCCTTCACGAAAACGCACTTCATGCTTGGTGGGATGCACGTTTACATCCACCAGTACCGGATCAAGTTCCAGATACAGCACATAAGCCGGGTGACGGCCATGATAAAGCACATCGGCATAAGCCTGACGTATGGCATGTGCCACCAGTCTGTCACGCACCATGCGCCTGTTCACATAAAAGTGCTGCATATCAGCCTGACTGCGCGAGAAGGTTGGCAAAGCCACCCAGCCCCACATCCTCAGACCGGCTGCTTCATGTTCAAAAAACAGACTGTTATCAACAAAATTTTGTCCCAACAGTGATTTAATACGTAAAACCCTCTGCTCGTTACTGTTGACTGCCTTGACCCTGAAAACATCCCTGCCGTTATGTGTAAGGTGAAAACCGGCATCAAATGTCGCCAATGCCAAACGTTTGATCTGTTGTTCTATATGGCTAAACTCGGTTTTTTCCTTTTTCAGAAACTTACGCCTGGCTGGCGTGTTGAAAAACAGGTCCTCAACAACAATAGAAGTGCCAACAGGATGAACTGCCGGTTTTAACTCACCATCTGAACCGTTAATCTCCCAGGCGTGATCTGTATCCTGTGAATGAGACTTGATGGTCAGACGCGAAACTGAAGCAATGGAAGGCAAAGCCTCGCCGCGAAATCCCATGCTGGAAATCTTTTCCAGGTCTTCCAGTGAAGACAACTTGCTGGTTGCATGTCGCGATAATGCCAGTGGCAGGTCATCTCTTCGCATGCCGAAACCATTATCGGTAATGCGAATTTTCTTCACACCACCCTGTGCCACATCAACTTCAATCTGTGTTGCACGGGCATCGAGACTGTTTTCAACTAGTTCCTTGATCACCGAAGCCGGACGTTCGACAACTTCTCCTGCAGCGATTTGATTGATTAACTGGGAGGGTAATTCATGAATTCTTTGTGACATTCAAGGATTGTGACACGAAACCGAGACAGACCAAAACGAGAGAGCATACCTTCTCAGCTTCTGGGGATAGTCAGTACCTGGCCCACTCGTAGATGATTGCCCTTGATACCGTTGGTACGACGCAAGGTTGTCAGGCTCACACGATACTGCTGTGCGATTTCCGACAGCGTTTCACCTGAGACAATCGTATGTTTTTTGGGAGCTACCGTTGCCAGCCAGCTGCCCGGTGGCGGAGACTGTAAAAAATAGTTCTTAATACCCATCATCATCGCTTTAGCCATTTTCTTCTGGTAGGAAGTGCTTTTCAGGTTGCGTTCTTCAGATGGATTGGAAATGAATGCTGTTTCCACCAGCAGCGAAGGCACGTCAGGTGACTTCAGCACCATGAAACCGGCTTTTTGTACTCGCCTGCCATGAGTTTTACCATTGCGTTTCAACTGTTTGTAAACACTGTCTGCGACCACCATACTGGCCTGGCGAGTCGCTGTCTGCGACAAATCCAACAAAACTGAGGCTAGCATGTCATCCTTGTCTTCAAGCTTTACGCCACCGACCAGGTCAGCCGCGTTTTCCTTGTCAGCCAGCCAGCGAGCGGCTTCACTGGAAGCGCCACGGGAAGACAATACATAAACTGAAGCGCCACGCACCCGGCGGTCTTTAAATGCATCGGCGTGAATCGAAACAAACAGGTCAGCCTTGTGCTTGCGGGCAATTTTCATGCGGTTGCGCAGTCCGATGTAGTAGTCGCCCTGACGGGTCAGTACCGGCTTGAAACCTTTTTCCTTCTTCAATAGCGCATGCAGTTTGCGGGCAATTTTCATGACAACCGCTTTTTCCTTGAGCCCGGTCGGGCCGCTTGCCCCCGGATCATCTCCGCCATGCCCTGCATCAATGGCGACAACGATGTCTCTGAGCTGATTGCGGTCTTTAACTGACTTGGCAATTTTCTTCGATGTTGTTTTTTTGGCTACAACGGCTTGTTTCTTTGGAGAAACAGAATGCTGTTTGGCTTTAACTGACTGCTTTTTGGTGCTGACGGCTTTGGCCGCTTTGTTTGCTCCAGCGGGTGTACCGATACCCTCAAGGTCAATAACCAGTCGATACTTGTATTGCTGGCTTGGTTCCAGCACAAAAGTCTTGGGTTTGCTTTTATTTTTAAGATCAAGGACAACACGAAAATCTGATTTATTCCTTTTGGCAAAACGCAGGTCTTCGATAAACAGGTCATTATCGGCAGGTTTGGCCAGCTTGCCACGCAATTTGGCATTCTTGAAATCAATAACCAGACGCTCTGGCTTGCCGAGTCGGAAAGTGTTGTATTTTATCGGGCCATCGACGTCGAACACCAGGCGTGAATGGTCAGGAGCAGACCAGATCCGAACACCATCAACGAGTGACGATTTGGCCACTATTGGCAGTGAAAACAAAAACAAAAACAGGAAAGCAATTGCTTTTTTTATCAACATCTACCCGTCTTCCCCCGAAAAACTTACAGAGAGCATAGCATTGTATTATTATTTTTTCTATATATTACCTCTAGATAGGTAACATTTGTAAAGTTTTTTTGATGAAGGTCACAAAGGTAGTTGTTTAAGATAGATATTACCTTTTTCTGTATTGGACAGAATTTGCACAGTTCTACCGGTTTCCGCATATGAAATATTGATTAACAGGTCAGCCTCTGGCAGAAACCCCGTCCCCTTGTCCGGCCACTCCACCAGCAGAATGTCCTGCTCCAGCGTAAAGTCGCGAATTCCCATGAACTCCAGCTCTTCAGGGTCAGCCAGGCGATACAGGTCAAAATGGACACAGTTCCTTTGAGGCAATGAATACTCTTCAACCAGTGTATAAGTTGGGCTCTTAACTTTTCCGGAATAACCCAGGCCACGCAGGAAACCGCGGGTTAACGTGGTTTTACCGGCACCCAGCGGCCCTTGCAGATAGATAACCAGTCCCTTATTGCAGTAGCCGGCCAGATACTCGCCATAGGCTTCCTGATCCTGCCCACTTTCCAGGCTACATTCAACCGATGTCATTGAGCAGTCCCCTGAGGTGTTCAAACAGGTCACTGGCCAGTAAACCGGTTTCTCCCTGTTGTGCAGCAACATCAGCTGCGGCAGCATGCAGACATACACCCAGACAGACCGCATCATCAATATCCTCATTTTGGGCCAGAAATGTTCCCAGCAAGCCCGCCAGGACATCACCCATACCACCGCTTGCCATCCCCGGGTTGCCCTGTGAACAGGCCGCCATGGGTTTTCCTGACTGGCTGGCAACCAGGGTTCCCGCACCTTTGAGTACTACGGATACCCGCAATTGCTGAGACAGTTTGCTGACGGCTGCAAAGCGGTCACTTTCTATTGCGGTCACATCAGTTTGCAGTAACCTGCCAGCCTCTCCAGGATGAGGAGTAAGGACATATTCAGTCCCTGCAGGTAACGCAACGGCGCCGGACGCCAGCAGGTTAAGTGCGTCTGCATCGATAACCGCTCGCTTACCGGATTGCAGCACGGCTTCCAGTAACTGAAGCGCCCATGGATCCTGACCTAATCCCGGACCAATAACAATGGCCGTAGCTTGATTGAGCAGACTTTTAATGTCGCTGGGTGCTTCAACTGCATGCACCATCAATTCTGGTCGGCCTGTATTCAATGTTGCAGCATGAAAGGCATGCGTAGCTACGGATACCAGTCCAGCACCAGAGCGCAATGCCGCTTCGGCGCATAACCGGGCAGCTCCTGCAAAGCCCTTGTTACCTGCGACTACAAGCACGCGACCGAAATCGCCTTTATGGGCAGATCGCGGCCTGCTCACCAGGCGTTGTTTCAGTTTTTGCCAGTCGATACGGCGACAGGCAAGAATTTCACTGGCGTAGATACGCGCCGGGATATCCAGTGCATGAAAATGAATCTCACCACAGTAATCCCTGGCCCTGCCGGTAAACATACCCTGTTTCAGGCCAATAAAACTGATGGAATGATCGGCCTTAACAGCAGTACCCAATACCGTCCCGCTATCAGCATGCAAGCCGGAAGGAATATCCAGTGCAAGTACGCTGGCTTTGTGATGGTTGATAGCATGAATCACAGAAGCCCATGCTCCCCTGACATCTGTATTCAGCCCGGTACCCAGAATGGCATCAACAATAACATCACAGTCCAGTGGCAGATTTTCATATTCACTACACTGCCCGGCGGCGTTAATAAATTCAGTCGCATAATAAGCCGCATCGGCAGTCAATTGCTCATGTTCAGCGAGTTCGAGTACCCGAACATCAAGACCCGCCTGCAACGCCAGTAAAGCCACACAATAACCATCTCCAGCATTGTTACCGCTACCGGTGACAACAACCAGGCGTTTCGCTTCAGGCCAGGTGTTACGCAATAGATCAAAAGCCGCCTTACCGGCCCTCCCCATCAGTGTCTGACCAGGTATCTGGTATTTGTTAATTGCCAGAGCATCAAATTTTCTTACCTGCTCTGCTCGGTACAGCGCATAGGGCAATTGCTCTTTTGTCGGCATGGTTCTAAATCCGGGCTTGTTCATGGTTCTTATTATCATGCATCATAGCCATAATCATCAAACCGGATATAACTTTTATTGTGGATCAACCGTTACTTGATCAACTTGCCCGACGGATAAAACAGTGGGCCAGCGAACTGGGTTTTCAGAAAACCGGTATTTCTGATATTGATCTGAGTAATGCAGAAAAACATTTATCCTCATGGCTTGAGCGTGATTTTCATGGTGATATGGAATACATGCAGCGCCATGGTTCCAAACGTACTCACCCCGAACAACTGGTGGAAAATACCTGCCGGGTGATTTCTTGCCGCATGGACTATCTTCCCGAAGAGGACATTAATCCCAAGGAATTGCTGGAACAGCCGGCCCAAGCCTTCGTATCACGATATGCCCTTGGACGTGATTATCACAAGCTGTTACGCAAGCGGCTACAGCAACTGGTTAATCGAATCAATAAAGAGATTGAAACCAGGTTTGATAAATCGCATAACTTTCGCGTATTCGTCGATTCAGCACCTGTCATGGAAAAAGCGCTGGCTGAAAAAGCCGGACTGGGCTGGATTGGCAAACACACCAATCTACTGGATCGCGACGCCGGTTCATGGTTTTTTCTCGGGGAAATATACACCAGCCTGCCATTACCCACTGATGAAGCAGTCGCCTCCCATTGCGGTGATTGCACAGCCTGTATCGATATCTGCCCGACACAGGCAATCGTTGCTCCTTATCAACTGGATGCACGTCGTTGTATTTCTTACCTGACAATCGAACTCAGTGACAGCATCCCTGTCGAGTTCAGAAAAGCGATGGGCAACAGAATTTATGGTTGTGATGACTGCCAGCAGGTCTGCCCCTGGAACCGTTTTGCAAAAGTGTCCTATGAAGAAGATTTCATGCCACGTCAACAGCTGGATCAGTCCACACTGCTGGAACTGTTTGAGTGGGATGAAAATAGCTTCCTGAAAAAAACTGAAGGTTCTGCAATACGTCGTATCGGCTATTTCAAATGGCTAAGAAATATTGCTATTGCATTGGGTAATCAGGAAAAAACACCAGAAGTCATAAAGGCACTGCAGCGTAAAAAATCGCAAACCGCTTCAGAGATGGTTTCTGAACATATTGACTGGGCATTACAACAGCATGATCAATCCTTGTAGGCGTGATGAATCAACTTCACTTTTTCAATGTTATCGATAAACAATTGGACTAATGTTGGGTCAAAGCTTTTACCGGCTTCAGCCTGTAAATGCTCAAGCGCCGCTTCTATAGACCAGGCCTGTTTGTAGGGACGTTCCGTGGTCAAAGCATCAAAAACATCACTGATTGAGGTAATGCGTCCTTCAATCGGAATCGATTCTCCTGAAAGTTTGTTTGGATAACCGCTGCCATCCCATTTTTCATGATGACTCTTGGCGATGCTTGCTGCCAGTTGAATTAACAGTGAATCATGATCTCCCAGCAATTCAGCTCCCATTAGCGTATGGGAATTCATAACATGTCGCTCAGAATCATCCAGCTGATCGGGTTTCAGTAAAATGCTGTCAGGAATGCCGATCTTTCCAATATCATGCAGGGGTGCAGCCTTGTTAATCATGAAACTGACATCTTCTGGCAAGCCAACCTCTTCAGCCAGTAAACGAGCATATTCACCAACTCGCATAACATGCTGTCCGGTTTCGTTATCACGTAGCTCTCCAGCCAATGCCAGACGATGAATCAGAGTCTCTGTCGCCCTGTTAAGCGCTTCGGTGCGCATTCTCACCTTCAGTTCCAATTCATGATTGAGGTTTTGCTGCAGTTGGTATGCCTGCCTGACAGTAATCAGGTTTTTTACCCGCAACAGGACTTCTGTCTGGTCAAACGGCTTGTTGACGAAATCCGAGGCCCCTTCACTCAGGGCCCGGTTGCGAATATCAACATCCTGCAAACCAGTGAGTATCAGGATTGGAAGGGTTTCCTTGCAGTATTTTTCACGAACCCGGCTCATCACTTCAAAGCCATCCATATGAGGCATTTCTATATCAAGCAGCAACAGGTCAAAGTCAGATTCTTCAATGACTGGCATGACTTTCCTGGGGTCTGTCAGCGTTTTGACCTTGTCGAAACCTTCCGATTCGCAAAGCTTGGAAAGAATCATGACATTGGTGACTGAATCGTCACAAATCAGGATTTTAAAATCACAAAATTTAGCCATTTAAAAAAACTCGAAACTTGATATGAAAATATACTCACTTCACTAGAAAATGCTCTCGATAATAAGCCAGTTCATCGATAGAGTCCTTAATATCATCCATCGCGAGATGCAAGGATTTTTTCACAAAGCCATTGTAGATTTCCGGCTTCCAGCGCTTGGCCAGTTCTTTCAGCGAACTGACGTCAAGATTGCGATAGTGGAAATAAGCTTCCAGCTCAGGCATCAGACGCGCCATGAAACGTCTGTCTTGACAAATGCTGTTGCCACACATCGGAGAAGCCCCTTCAGGCACCCATTCTCTTAAAAAAGCCAGTGTTTCCTGTTCTCCCTGTTCAACTGAGTAGCTACTGTCTTTTACTCTCTGGGTCAGACCTGAGTTGCCATGCTGGTTAGTGTTCCATTCGTCCATCGCATCCAGGATCCCATCCGGCTGATGGATGGC
>JABDQZ010000210.1 GCA_013041975.1 Gammaproteobacteria bacterium | reverse complement strand
AGTCGCTGCCGGTACCCTGTTGATGAAGACAGAACAGAGCGGCAAGTTTCTTTCTTTACCTTTGCAGAAAACTGATGTGGAAATGACTGTCACCGGGCCAATCGCCCGAAGTGTGCTGACACAGACCTTTAGTAATCCTACGGCCCAGTGGCTGGAAGCGATCTATGCTTTTCCACTACCCGAAAATGCCGCTGTGGATCATATGGATCTGCTGGTTGGTGAGCGTATTATCCAGGGGCAGATAAAGGAAAAGCAGGAGGCAGAAAGAGTCTACACGCAGGCGAAACAGCAGGGTAAAAAAACCGCGCTGGTACAACAACATCGTCCGAATCTGTTTACGACTTCGGTTGCCAATATTCCGCCGGGAGGCGAGATCAGGGTGCGCCTTGAGTATCAGCAACAACTGACATGGCGTGATCAGCAGTTTTCTGTGCGTTTCCCAATGGCAATTACGCCGCGGTATATGCCTGCTGATCAATTGCCGGCAACGCAGCGTATTGAGATTCAGCAGCAGGTTGCTGGTGGCTGGTCGATTCTTCCGGGAGAAGTTCCCAATGTGATTTCACTGGACAATGATGAGGAAGAGAACGTCGCAGAAGAGGTCGGCAATACCACAATCGCTATCACGCTCAATGCCGGTTTTCCTCTCAGTGAAGTGAGTAGTCGCTATCATGAAATAACGCTAAATGATAGCAATGATGGAGCGATGAAAATCGATCTCAAAGAAGGCTCCATACGTCCCGATCGTGACTTTGAACTGGTGTGGAAACCCGAAGTTAAATACCAGCCCAAAGCGGCCTTTTTTACCGAAGAGGAACATGGCCTGTTAATGGTCATGCCGCCTGAACTGAATAACCCGCTGGCTGAAACAGCACGTGAAACCCTTTTTATTATTGATACTTCCGGTTCCATGGGCGGTGCTTCTATCCGTCAGGCACGTGAAGCACTGGCGATGGCGATTGAAAGGCTCAAGCCACACGACAGTTTCAATGTCATTGAATTTAACAGCAGTTCCAGTGTGCTGTTCAACATGCCACAACAGGCAACCCGCATGAATAAACAGTCGGCACTGGCTTTCGTCAGCAGTTTGCAGGCCGGTGGCGGTACCGAAATGTTGCCGGCTTTGAAGCGTGCGTTAAGAATGTCAGTCAATGACCAGACAGCATTGCAGCAGGTTATCTTTATCACTGACGGTGCCGTTGGCAATGAAAGGCAACTGCTCGAATATGTGCAGTCAGAGCTGGGTAACAAACGCCTGTTTACGGTCGGTATTGGTGCAGCGCCGAATAGCTACTTTATGAAGGAAGCGGCTCATTTTGGCCGGGGCACGTACAGCTTTATCAGTTCGCCCCTGGAAGTGCAGGAAAAAATGCAGGCATTATTTAATCGCATTGAATCACCTGTGTTGACCAACCTGAAACTGACAACCGATGCTGATGTAGAACTGTTGCCTGAAAAACTGCCAGATCTGTATTCCGGTGAGCCTGTGTCGATTGCGATCAACAACAAGGCAAAGACATTGAGTAAAGCCACCTTGAGTGGGCGTCTGGGCAATACTGAATGGCAGCAGGAACTGGTTCTGGATAATGGCGCTAATCAGTCGGGTCTTTCTGTCCACTGGGGCAGAGAGAAAATCCGTCACTGGATGCGGGCCGCTATCAGGGGGGTGCCACAGGAACAGGTGCGCGAAGAAGTTTTGAAGCTGGCACTGAAACATCACCTGGTCAGTCAATATACCAGCCTGGTTGCCGTGGATGTCACACCCTCTCGACCTATGGAAGAGCAACTGGATAAAAAAGCCATTGATGGTGTAATGCCATCCGGTTTTTCAGCCAATGGACAGCAGACAGTGATGCTCGCCAGCGGAGCGACCAGTTCATCGCTATATCTGATGCTGGGGTTATTGTTAATGATTCTGGCCATGATCTGGCAGTGGTATGAACGTAGCCACTCACAAACAGGTAACCGCTAATGGCAGCCAATAGAAAAGTCTTCTGGATTGCGATGACGCTGGCCAGTGCCTTGTTAATCAATGGTTCATGGATTCATATCAAGGCACAGCTCGCACAATGGCTGTTGCAGGATGCCTGGCAGCAGACGCAACAGGATGGCCAGCTTCATAAACCCTGGAAATGGGCTGATCACTGGCCTGTGGCGAGGCTGGCGGTACCGCATTTGCAGGTCGACCAGATCGTGCTGGAAGGGGATTCAGGCAATGTGCTGGCCTTTGCACCGGGACATAATGCGCAATCGGCGAATCCCGGAGAGCCGGGGGCTGTCATTATCAGCGGCCACCGTGATACGCACTTCAGTTTTTTGCAGTATCTGCAAAAGGGGCAGTCAATTCAGATTGAAACGCCGGGCAAGCAATTTCGTTATCAAGTCACTGGCAGTCAAATCGTCGATGCCACGCAAACGGGGGTTGATGTGGCAGCTGCCGTGGATCATTTGATTCTGGTGACCTGTTATCCATTTAACAGTCCGCTTGCCGGGGGTACCTTGCGCTATGTAGTTACCGCAAAACCCATATTGTTATAAATCATCATAAGCGTCTATTCTTGGTGAGGTGCTGATTTATTTTTCTGGGCGTCATCGCGGCTTGCGTCAGAGTGTCGAATGATGATTAGATCAGGGCTTGATAAATTCTTCTTTCCAGTATTTGCGAGGTAATAATGGCTTTTTATAAGTGTGAAATTTGCGGTATGAGTATTGGTACCATGACTTGCGGCGAGTGCGGCAAGGAACTGGTGCATGACACTATTACAACGGATGAAGGTGAAACCGTCCATGTCTCCAAATGTCCTGATGGCCATGGCATGGTTAAATCGCCAATGTGCTGCGCCACGGATATGACCTGCTCGGTTTAAGCGTGCAGTCATCCCCGCCAGCGCGGGGATGACCATCAAGGAATGATTCATGAAAGATTCTCTAAAGCCCGGCATTAAATACGAACACAAATACACTGTGCCTGAATCTAAAACTGTTCCTTCTTTATACCCGGAAGCCGATGAATTCATTATTATGCCGGAAGTTTTTGCTACCGGTTTTATGGTTGGCTTTCTGGAATGGAGCTGCATCAAGGCCATCATCCCCTATCTTGACTGGCCTGCAGAACAGTCGGTGGGAACACATATCAATGTCAGTCATGAGGCTGCTACGCCGCCCGGTCTTGAGGTAACAGCCACGGTGGAGCTGGTCGAAGTAGACGGCCGCAGGCTGGTATTTAATGTTGAAGCCCATGACAATGCCGGTCGTATCGCCAGGGGCACACATGAGCGTTTCGTTATTATCAAGGAAAAGTTCGATCAAATGGTGGCAGCGAAGCTGCAGGAACACACCCGAAACTGATGACACTAGAAGACTTTCAGGCTGACTACCATAACAGCCAGCATGCCGCGTTTATTGTCTCATTACTTGACCGCTATGCCAGCGATCCGATGGGCGGCGCTGAGTCATTGTCAGATTCTGTAAAACAGAACCTCGTCGCAGCCTTGTCAAATATCCCCCATGCCTTTTCAGTTCTCGCTACTGTCGATGCAAAACCTGCCGGGCTGATCAATGGCTTTGAAGGTTTTTCAACATTCAAATGCAAGCCGCTGATCAATATCCATGATGTCACTGTGATTGCGGAATTTCGCGGATTGGGAATCAGCCAGAAAATGCTGGATAAAGTCGAGGAAATAGCGCGTTCGCGTGATTGCTGCAAGCTCACGCTGGAAGTATTGAATAATAATCAGCCAGCCATGTCAGCCTACCGCAAATTCGGTTTTTCTGATTACGAGCTGGATCCTGAAGCAGGTACTGCCCTGTTCTGGCAGAAAAAACTCGATTAATTTTAGCTATTTCAATAATCAGTATTATTAAAAATAAGCAGCGTTTTTCTATTGTTGTGTTATAGAATTAAATAATGCATTTCCCGTCAGGAGGGGAGTGTTGTTCTTCTTTTCGGACTCATAACTATGTTTAAGAAAATATTTGTTGCCTCGATCGGCGTCGTATTGCTGGTGGGCTCCATTGTTTATATCAAGCTCGGGCAGTTTACTGTGCTGGGTGAAGCAGCTCAAAACATGGTGATGCCGCCTACCACGGTCACCTCTGAAACGATCAGCGAAGCACAATGGGAACAGGTTATTACGGCAACGGCCACGGTCTCTGCCGCGCAGGGTGTAACGGTCAGCGCCGAAGCCGGTGGTCGTGTCACAGAAATTCTGTTTGAGTCAGATGCCACCGCTGAAGAAAGCCAGGCCTTGTTGCAGCTTGACACCTCCACTGAAGAATCGCAACTGGCTTCGGCGCAGGCCTCGGCGGCTCTGGCGCGAACTGAGCTGGCAAGGCTGCGCAAGCTGGTTAAAAAGAAGTTGTCTTCCCAGGATGCGGTTGACCGTGCCTCTGCCGAGGTCAAGGAAACGGTTGCGCAGGTTGGCGTCATACAAACCACGATTCAAAAGAAAACGGTGCGTGCGCCTTTCAGTGGCCGGCTTGGTTTGCGGCAGGTCAATCCGGGGCAGATTCTTGCTGTTGGCGATCCTGTCGTTGCACTGCAGATGCTTGATCCTGTGTATGTCGATTTTTCCGTCCCCCAGCAAAAGCTGTCCCGCCTGAAACGAGGCATGACAGTACGTATTGCATCGGATGCTTCCCCTGAAGAAAGTTTCGAGGGCGAAATAACGGCTATCAACCTGGAAGTTGATCCTGTAACGCGCAATGTGCAGGTCAGGTCACAGGTCAGTAATCCGCATGAAAAACTGCGTACCGGTATGTTCGTCAATGTCGAAGTGGTTTTGCCTGAAACCAGAAAGGTACTGGCGGTTCCTGCGACTGCCGTATTGTTTGCGCCATTCGGCAATTCGGTCTTTGTTATTGACGAAAAGCCAAACGAGGAAACCGGTGAAACGGAAAAACTATTGCGACAACAGTTCATTACATTAGGGCAGGCCCGTGGCGACTACGTTGATGTTACCGATGGCTTGAAGCAAGGTGAAACCGTTGTTACCAGTGGTGTATTCAAGCTCCACACTGGCATGAAAGTCGTTATCGATAACACACTGGCACCTGATAACAGCCTCACTCCCAGTCCCGGAAACTCCTGATGCAGAAGACTGAAAACCGCTTTACGGATCTGTTTATCCG
>JABDQZ010000207.1 GCA_013041975.1 Gammaproteobacteria bacterium | reverse complement strand
GCTTTAGCCATGATGAGTAATGAGAAATGAAATTTAGTGCTGTTAAATTAAATTCTGTTATTCGTAGCACCCTGTTGGCTGCCTTGTTTTCATTACAATCTAATTCAGGTATCGCGCAGGACGCACGTTTCGGTGTCTTGTTGCCCGGTGAGTCACAGCTGCGTCAGGCTGTTTCGGCCGCTGCCCGTATCCAGGATGAACCTCTCCAGGAGCCTAATGTCGAACTCACCCTGCCAACAGAACCAGAAAATATCATCACTGAAGAACCCTCCGAACTGGAAAAAAAGGTGGCTGAGACACTTGAAATCATAAGCCTTGAAGAAAAAATACAAAAACAGGTCGTCCAGGCGGAACTTGAACAGTTTGGTTATGACATCTTTTCTCAGACACCTACGACATTTGCACCTGTTGAAGGTATACCGGTACCTCTGGATTATGTGATTGGACCAGGTGATACATTCATCCTGCAGGTCTACGGTCCAACCGATGTTGAATATCGCCTGGTGGTCACCCGTGAAGGTAAATTGCTCATACCCGAGGTGGGGGATATTCAGGTTGCCGGATTAACCTTTGAAGAGGCCAAACTCACTCTTGGTAAACAGGTTTCCAAGTTGAGACTTGGAGTAAAAACCGTCGTTACCCTGGCTGATCTGCATACCATTCAGGTGATGATGGTAGGGGAAGTCAGTCGCCCCGGCGCTTACACCATTAGTGGATTGTCTTCATTGCTCAACACGTTGATAACGACTGGTGGGATCAAGCGCTCAGGAACACTGCGTAATGTTCAGGTGCGTCGACAGAACAAAGTGATCGCAACTATGGATATCTACCAGGTATTACTTAAAGGGCTGGATAACAGTAATATTTACCTGCGCCAGGGAGATGTTGTCTTTGTACCGCCTATTGGACAAACCATAGGCGTTGCTGGAGAAGTTCACCGTCCAGCAATTTATGAACTGAAAGATGAAAAAAGCGTCGACCAGGTATTGGCCCTCGCTGGTGGACTTTTACCAACGGCCGCTGCAGATAAATCGCATATTGAGCGCATCACAAAATCTGGCTTGAGAACACTGGTTGCAGCTAATCTTGAAACCAATGGCGGCAACCTGTCCGTTAAAAATGGTGACCTGATCCGCGTTTTCCCTGTGTTAAACAAAATGGAAGGTGTTGTGTTGCTGACCGGGCATGTGTTGATACCCGGTGGCTTTGAGTGGCGTCCGGGTATGCGGGTTTCCGACTTGATTCGTTCTTCATCCATTCTCAGGCAAAGTGCTGAATATGAAGTTGCCCTGGTACAGAGAGAAGTGGCGCAGACCAAGCGTCTTGAAGCGCTTTACTTCAACCTGGGAAAGGTCCTTGCCAATCCCGCCAGTAGAGAGAATATTACGCTCTCGCCGAGAGACCAGGTGACAGTGTTTGATACACATTCCCCCAGGGGAGCACAAGTTGCCGATATGGTGCGCAAGTTAAAAACACAGGCGACTGCATTCGAACCACCTAAGCTTTTCGAGGTACAGGGCTATCTGAGGCATAGTGGTCAATACCCTCTGGAAAAAAATATGCGTCTATTGGATGCCATCAATGTGGCCGGCGGTGTTCAGGTTGGAACCGACACCCGCTATTGTTTGCTGCTGCGAAAAGACCAGGTCTCGAAAAAAATTGAATTCGTCCAGCTAAACCTTGATAAGGCTCGAAGCAATAACCGGGGTGATCACAATCCGGTCATTCAAACGGAAGATCGTATTTACGTTTTTGATCATGAAATTGATCGGGTTGAGTTAATTAAAGCGGATATCGAAAGGATTAAAAAACAGACCGGATACGGTGATTTGTCACCGATAGTGAGGGTGGCAGGAAAAGTGGTTAAACCAGGGACTTATCCTTTAGTTCCAGGTATGAGGGTAAAAGACCTGCTGGTTGCTGCAGGAGGCATGAAAGAAGATGCTTATGGTTTAAACGCCAGCCTGTCGAGGCATGAACTTGTCAATGGGGAGTTCAGTAAAACCGAGAACATCACTGTCAAGCTTCAGGATAGCAGCGCATATAGCTTTAACGCTGAGGCTATACTGCATCCTTACGATCACCTGGTATTACGTGAAAAACCCGAATGGAACAGCAAGCCCAAGCTTGTGCAAATTGATGGTGAGGTGTTGTATCCAGGGCAGTACCAGGTGGGTAAACGTGACACGCTTTGTAGCCTGGTGCAGCGTGCCGGTGGTTTTACTGAAGATGCCTACCTGTTTGGTTCAGTCTTTTTGAGAGAGAGTGTACGAAAACGCGAACAGGAAGCCATGAATCGTATTTTCGATCAGCTGGATGATCTGTTGGTCGATGTGCACATCTCGCCTGGTTATGGAAAAGACCAGAAACTTCCTGTTAATAAAAATGCGCATGATTTACAAAAAGTGATTCGTCAGCTGAAACGCCCGCAGGCTGTTGGCCGAATGGTTATTGACGTTGAAACTGCGGTGAAAAACTGTGATGAAGTGGCTGATCTTGTACTTGAAGATGGCGACAGGTTTATTGTGCCTTCGTACAAGGAAGAAGTTTCTGTAGTAGGCCAGGTTTATCATCCAACCTCACATCAGTACCGGGATGAAAGAGCTGCCTTCGATTACATTAATTTAAGCGGTGGTACCAAGGAGTTTGCCGCTCGTGAACATATGTATATTGTGCAGGCAAACGGGGAAGTCATGACAGCACGCTCATCTGTCAGTGGCTGGGGCTGGCTTAGGTCGCCGACAAATGTCAAGGTGACACCGGGATCGACCATTTATGTTCCATTGAGTGTCGATCGTATAAACAGCCGGGAATTTGCGCAGTCATGGGTTGAGCTCGTTTACAAGCTTGCAATTTCGGCTGCGAGCCTGAAGTTTGTGTTTGAGGATTCATCCGAGTAACAACAGGTCAATCACATGAAGGATCATCAAAATATGCCTTACGGTATCGAAGAAGAAGTAGATCTTCTTGAATACCTGCATGCGATTCTGCGTTTTAAATACCGTATCCTTATCGTCGCCATGATTGGTGCGGTTGCCATGTTTGCTTATTCCAAGCTGGTTGATGATATTTACATGTCAACCTCGGTAGTGGCGGTTAACATCAAGGAAAAACCCGGTGGAGTGTCACCAAAAGACTATCGTGCCAGCGATGCACTGGGTTTAATTGAACATGACTTTATCATCGAGGCAGCACATTCCAATGAGCGTGACCGGCTTATGGCACGAATGCGCTCCATGAAATTCAGCCAGCTCTTTATCGAAGAAAATAATTTGTTACCTTATCTTTTCCACAAGCGTTGGAATGCCAGGGAAAAAAAATGGGAACAAGGCTTTAAACCTGATCCTCGTGAGGCTGGGCAGATTTTCAACCAGGCTATTCGTGGCCTGAATTCTGATGATGAATCAGGCCTATTAAGAATCAATTTTAAAACACGAGACCCGGAATTGTCGGCTCAGCTAGCCAATAAATTTGTTGAGCGTTTTAATCGTTTCATTCGTGACAACGATGCTTCAGAGCTTAAAGCAAGAAGGGAATACCTGGAAGCAAGATTAAACGAAGTTGAAAATATCGAGTTGCACCGTTCTATCTATCGCCTGATGGAAACACAGTTGGCGGCAGAGTCATTGTTGTATGCCCGTAGCGACTACCCTCTAGAGGTCATCCAGCCCGCATTTCCTGCCATTTATAAGACTTACCCGCAAAGAAAAAAATGGGCAGCCTTGACTTTTGTTGGACTGATTTTATTGGGTGTGATGATCAGTATAGGTTTTGTTTTATTAAAAAACCTTCGTAGCGGACTTAAGGAATATCAGGAAAAACATACTGCCTCTCAGGCTGAGAATGACAAAACCAAAACGGGTGACAAGCAGCAAGTTACGCCGACCCAGCCTCAGACACCCTACCAGGGGGACGACTGGGTAGATTAAATTGCAAATTGCAAAAACTGGCCTGGGCGAGATGAATAAAAAATTCGCAATTTGCACAAAACGCCTGTCTTTCTCTCGCTATCATCTTGTTACACGCCTGACGCGTTTTATACTGAGACAGACACTAATTCACTAAATCAGGCTTTTATCGCTAATTTAGGTATTTTTAGCGCCTTTTAAGCAAGTTTTTATTCATTTTTATATCACAGCTGATATTTGGCATCTTAGTTGCTCATAGCAAATAACATTAATTTATTGGTTAAAAGCAACGTGAATCGATCTGTCTTACATAAAGCAATAAATGCGCTGTTTAGCCGGGGCATTGGCTTACTGCTGCAACTTTCGTTGACGGTTATCCTGGGCCGCATGCTTGGTGCTGCAGGCATGGGAGTGTTTTCACTCTATACGTCCTGGATGATGATGTTTGCCAGTATTTCTGACCTGGGTATGCCTAACCATGTTCTACGCACTGTGTCGGTGGAAGATGACAGAAAGAAAAGAAACCAGGCGATCAGGTTTACTCTGAGTGTTATTAAAACCTTGTTGCTTTCGGGTGTGTTATTGGCTTTCCTGATGATGCTGATATCTGACCTGGTCTCACCAAATAATTCGAGCATTGATTACCAAACGATACTGACATTGTCAGCCCTTTCAGCGGTTGCCTTTACGATAATTCGAGTCCTTTCAGAAGCACTCAAAGGCATTCGTCAGGTCAACCTGGCACTGACTGCAGAGACTGCCTTGCTGCCACTGGCAGTGCTAACGGTACTGGGGATCTTGCATCTATACGACTGGGACATAAGCGCACAGGGTTATCTGGTGCTCCATCTGATACTGATGATTGTTGTGACCATGGTTATGCTATGGATGTTGTTACACTTCAAGGCACAAAGCCTAAAAACTGATGAGGAAGAAGTGCCGGCTTTATTCAATCGAAGCTTGTTGCCATTTTGGGGAAGTGGCTTGCTGAACATGTGGTTCATGAACATGCCGATTATATTATTACCACAATTTGCAACAACTGAAGAAATCGGTGTCTTTGGCGTAGCTTATCGCCTGATTGCTTTTGCATCGATTATTTTAGTGACTCTGGCCAGTTTGTTCGCACCAAAATTTGCCAGGGATTTTGCCAATAATGACGTTGAAGCCCTTAAGCAGGGATTAAAGCATTCCCAGAAGTTATCGATGTTAATTTTTATTCCCATGCTGATCGTATTCACTGTGTTTGCAGAGCCGATGCTAGGAATGTTCGGCGAAGAATTTAAAGCCGGTAAAGAAATCCTGTGGATACTTGTTGTTGGCCAGACAATCAATGCAGCCACTGGCCTGGTTGGCTTCATGATGAATATGATTCACCAGGAAAAACAGGAATTTTACATTCACCTGACAACCACACTCACACTGATGGCCATGATTTTTTTACTTGGCAATCCATACGGCGTGACTGGTGTGGCCGTAGCCTATGCAGCGGCATTGGTCATTAAAAACCTGACATCTCTTATTTTTTCACTTTATCACTTAAATGCCATGCAACGACTGGCTGGGGCAATGTAATGAAGAAGCTCGACTTTATCATCATCGGTGCGCAGAAATCAGCGACCACCTCTTTGTATAAATATTTGAAACCACATGCAAAGATATTCATGTCATCGGCCAAGGAAGCACCATTTTTCAGTAAAGATGAACTCTACTATGCTGGTTGGGATAATTTTGTTGATGAATATTTTGAAGGTGCTCCGCATGACCTGTTTTGGGGAACTGCCAGTCCTCAGTACATGGGTAATCACTTAACACCGGCAAGAATCCATAAAATGATGCCGGATGTTCGTTTGATTGCATTGTTAAGAAATCCAATCGACCGTAGTTATTCTCACTACACTATGTCGGTTAGACGCGGAAATGATGGCAGGGATTTTGACGCAGCAGTCGAGGCACTACTCAAACCCGAAGCCTTGCAGGGTGCGCGTATGACAATGCCAGTCACAAAACCGGATAATACGGATGAAGACGAAAGTGGCCATTACCTCGTCTGGAGTGAATATGGGAGAATTCTGGGTGAGTTTTTAAAGTATTTTCCCAAAGAGCAGCTAAAGGTAGTGTACATGGATGATTTGACGGCAGAACCCGAAGAGGTTTACAGGCAGATTATTAATTTTATAGGCATTGCTGATAATGATCATATACCAGCGAATATCGGCAAGGTTTATCACAAAGGTGGTACCCAGCGTATTATTCCTGAGAGATGGCGCGAAGCATTAAAATCGAATTCGATTTTTCGCTTCGTCTGGGATAGGCTGCCCGAGAATTTACGTATTCGTATCAGGTACCTGTATGAGCAGAAGAACATTAAAAAAGCTTCCACTCAGGAAGGTCCATCTCAGCAGGCCAAAAACAAACTGATTTTGCATTTTGCTGAAGATGTGAAACAACTTGAAAAGATAACGGGAAACAAAGTGCCATGGCCTGAATTTCACTCGCAGGTTTTGGCGGAGAGTAAGCAGTCACAACAGGCTGCCAATGAAAAATATACAGAATTAAAGGTATTACAATGAAAATCTTAGTTACCGGTGGCGCAGGCTTTATTGGTTCAGCAGTCATCAGGCACCTTATCGATGACCTTGGTTATGAAGTCGTAAATGTCGATAAACTCACTTATGCAGGTAACCTTGAGTCTCTGGAGAATATTTCTTCAAATCCACTTTACTCATTTGAGCGGGTTGATGTTTGCGATTTTAACGAAATGGCTCGCGTGTTTGAGACTCACAGGCCGGACAAGGTAATGCACCTGGCAGCCGAGTCACACGTAGATCGTTCTATTGATGGCCCTGCCGAGTTTATCCAGGCCAATGTCGTGGGCACGTACGTGATGCTGGAAACAGCACGCCAGTACTGGCTCAAACTTGATGATGAAAAGAAGGGGAATTTCCGGTTTCATCATATCTCCACGGATGAGGTATACGGTGACCTGGAGGGCACTGACGACCTGTTTACCGAAACCACACCGTATGCGCCAAGTTCACCATACTCGGCTTCCAAGGCCAGTTCAGACCACCTGGTACGCGCCTGGAACCGTACCTACAAGTTTCCAGTAGTCATTACCAATTGTTCCAACAACTATGGACCTTACCAGTTCCCGGAAAAATTGATTCCACTGGTAACGCTTAATGCACTCAGCGGCAAGCCACTCCCGATTTACGGCAAAGGTGACCAGATTCGTGACTGGCTGTACGTTGAAGATCATGCCAGGGCACTGGTTAAAGTGGTTTTTGAAGGCAAAGATGGTGAGACCTATAACATTGGGGGGCATAATGAGATGACAAACCTCGAAGTGGTCAAAACCGTTTGCGCGATACTCGATGATTTAAGGCCTGATCACCCAAATGGCATCAGTAAATATGAAGAACTGATTACCTACGTGGCAGATCGCCCGGGGCATGATGTGCGTTATGCTATCGATGCCAATAAAATCAAGCAGGAGCTTAACTGGGTACCCGATGAAACCTTCGAGTCAGGTATTCGTAAAACCGTAAGCTGGTACCTTGATAATGAAACCTGGTGGACAAGAGTGCTCGATGGGAGTTACCAGGGTGAACGTTTGGGGATGGCCTCGTAGCTTGTTAATGGCATTAACGATTACGGATAGTATCTAAATGAGCTGCTTGAAATCGATATCCGATTTTATTTAGAGGTTTGAATATGAATGTTTTAAAAACAAATTTACCCGGTGTTTTACAGATTGAACCCAGAGTGTTTGGTGACTCGAGGGGGTTTTTTATAGAAACCTATTCAGAACAGCGATACCGGGAGTCAGGCGTTGATTACGGTTTTGTGCAGGATAATCATTCGCGATCAACTCAGGGGGTTTTGCGTGGTCTGCATTACCAGCTAAACCACCCACAGGGCAAGCTGGTGCGCGTTGTCAGGGGTAGCGTGTTTGATGTGGCGGTAGATATACGCATTGGATCTCCAACTTTCGGAAAAGCGGCCTGGACGATTCTCAGTGATCAGAACCATTTTCAGTTTTTTATCCCCCCTGGTTTTGCGCATGGCTTTTGTGTCATTTCAGAGTTTGCTGACTTTGAGTACAAGTGTACTGACTATTACCATGCGGATGATGAAGGCTCTGTACTTTGGAGTGATCCGGCATTGGAAATTCCTTGGCCTGTGGTGAATCCCACTATTTCAGAAAAAGATGACCAGGCGCAGGTTCTTGCAGACATTCCCGAAGACAAACTACCTGTTTATACAGGCGACTAGACGAGCAGCGAGGAGCGTAACATGAAGATACTCGTTGCTGGTAAATCTGGCCAGGTAGCTACTGAACTAATTCTTGAGGGAGAGCAGAGTTTACATGAGGTTATCTCGTTTGGTCGAGATAAGCTGGATATTCGAAAAGCAGACCAGGTCAAGCAGTGCATTACTGAAATAAAGCCGGATATCGTTATCAACGCAGCTGCATATACTGCCGTGGATAAAGCAGAAGAGGATAGTGACCAGGCTTATGCCATTAACCGTGATGGTGCGCAGCACCTGGCTGAATCCTGTAAAGCACAAGGCATCCCTTTTATCCATATATCAACAGACTACGTATTCGATGGTAGTCATCCCACGCCCTATGATGAAGATGATCCAGTATCACCATTGGGTGTATATGGTCAAAGTAAGTGGGCAGGTGAGGAGGTTGTGCGGGCAATCATTAATGAACATATTATTCTTCGTACC
>JABDQZ010000206.1 GCA_013041975.1 Gammaproteobacteria bacterium | reverse complement strand
GCTGACAACAACCACCTGCTGATCAGCAATAATCAATGGAAGATACCAGCCACGCAATCCCAGTATCAGTAGCAATATTAAAACGATCAGAAACAGCACCCTCACGCACTGATGCATGAAGTTACTGACCGCTTGATGATTGCCGGAACCAACATACTGGCCGACAATCGGGTTGATTGCCGACAACAGCCCCATTGGCGCGATGAAGAGTGTCAACCACATCGCTGAACCCAGTGCCACTCCAGCCAGGTCCGGCACCCCGGCATGACCGGCCATTACCGTATCAACGAAACCAGCAAGCGCCGTCAACATGTGGGACAGAGCCACAGGTATTGCCAGCCTGACAAGCAGGGACATTTCTTTTTTCAACGACATGGGTTGAATGATAACAGCGAGCCTGACGACTCGCCGACACTATTCAGTGGAATACTGCTTGTTTGTGGTAAAGAACAACCACAGGAAACCAACCATGCCGGCTATCAATGAGGCGAAAAGTACACCGGTTTTGGCCATCAACAGGTTTTCTGCCTGCCCTGCAAAACCCAGCTCTGCAATAAATATCGACATAGTAAAACCAATACCACCAATAAAACCTACGCCGATAAGGTGCTTGGTATTCATCCCTTCCGGCAGCTTACCCAGACCCAGCTTGATAGCCAGCCAGGTCAGTCCGGCTATGCCCAGCAGTTTGCCCACGACCAGGCCAAACATGACCCCCAGGGCAACCGGGTGAGAGACCGTCTGTGGCAATGCAGACAATTCAATGGGAATACCGGCATTGGCCAGTGCAAAAAGCGGAATAATGATAAAAGCAACAGGCAGGTGCATGTTATGTTCAAGTCTCTGTAACGGTGACTCGACAGAATGAATACCGTTTTCAAGCGTCTGTAACACAGCTCTGGTATGACCATCACGAATGATACATTCTGTTGATTTAGTATCTGCCGGTCTTGCCTTTAGCGAACCGAGCAGTTTGGTCATATGGCCGACAAAAAGCTTGTGTTCGAACTTGGGTCTTACCGGTATTGTCAATGCAGTAATCACACCAGCAAGCGTCGCATGCACACCTGACTGCAGCATGGAAAACCACATCAAGGTACCAATCACAAAATAGGGCCAGGGCTTTCTGATGCCTATGCGGTTAATAATAATCAGCGCTACCAGCATGACTGTAACCAGCATCAGCCAGTTGGTATGGATCTGATCAGTGTAAAACAGTGCGATCACTACAACAGCACCAAGGTCATCAACAATGGCCAGGGCAACCAGAAAAGTCAGCACAGTTTTTGGTACACGCGAACCCAGTAATACCAGTACTCCAACAGCAAAAGCGATATCAGTCGCCATGGGTACACCCCAGCCACTTTCACCCTCTCCACCACTGTTAATAGCAAAGAATAGAAGTGCAGGAACAACCATTCCACCAATCGCTGCAATAATTGGCATCAGTGCCGCGCTGAAGCTGGACAATTCGCCGACAATGACTTCACGTTTTATCTCAAGGCCGACAACAAAAAAGAACAGGGTCATCAGGCCATCATTGATCCAGTGATGCAATGTATGGCGAAGTTCCCACTGACCCAGGCTGAAGGCAATCTCTGTGTGGAGAATATGTTCATAGTGGTGGAGTAAAAAACTGTTGGCAAGAAACAGGGCGATGACAGTACAGACAATCAGGATAATGCCTGAAGCCGTCTCATCATGAATAAAATCCTCGAGCGGCGTTGCTATACGGCCAAACGCCCTTTCCCAAGGCTGAAAGTTAGCATCTTTCTTTTCCATGTCTATACCTGTCTGTTCCACTGTTTGAGGGCAGCAATATCGCTTTCACGCTCTTCCACCCAACGCTCACCCTGGGTAGTTGTCTCTTTTTTCCAGAACGGCGCTCTGGTTTTAAGAAAGTCGATAATAAATTCACAGCCATCAAAGGCTTCACCGCGATGTGCGGCAGTCACTGCAACCAGTACAATTTCATCTGAAGGCTGTAATTTACCAACACGGTGGATAACTGTCACGCTGCCCAGTTGCCAGCGCTCGCGGCCTTCTTCAACAATCTTCTGCAGGGCATTTTCAGTCATGCCTGGATAATGCTCAAGCATCATTTCGCTAACTGCATCACCCTCGTTCATATTACGCATGACACCAACAAAATTGACGACGGCGCCCATGGACGGATCTGCTTCGATCAACTGTCTTATTTCTGCGCCGGCATCAAATGGTTGCTGCTGAATACGTATCGTGTCCATTCAACCGCCTGTTACCGGAGGAAAAAAACCCACCTCGTCACCATCGTTCAATTCTGAGTCCGGTTTCACTATTTCCTGATTGACAGCCACCAGCACCTGATGAGTGCCTTTAAATATGTCTGCCCAATTATCGCCTCTTTCAGCCAGCTCTGCCATGAGCATGGCAACAGTCTGTTGTGGAGTAGATAACGCAACTTGTTCGCGCTCAACGCCAAGCCTCTCACGAAAGCGTGCGAAATAAAGAATATCGATCATGACAACAGCTCGTTAAAAGCCATAAACTTCACCTGATCACCCTTGTGGATGATTTCACCCGGTTCGATAATCACCAGGCCATCTGCCCAGGTTACCGAACTGAGCACGCCTGAAGAGCGGCTTGGATAAACCTCGACCATCAGTTGGCCAAGGTCATTGGTTTTGAGGCGTGCACGGGCATATTCACGTCGCTTGTCAGGACGATGCCAGTCAAAGTCTGCAGTACAGGGGATAATGGTCGGTTGCAGGTCGCCAGCCATACCTTGCTGCTTTTTAATCCAGGGCAACGCAAAAACACAAAATGTAACAAATAACGAAACGGGATTACCTGGAGCACCAATAAACGGCACCTTATTGACATGACCATAGGCCAAGGGTTTGCCGGGTCGAACAGCAATCTTCCATAACTGCAGTGAGCCGAGTTTTTCTACTGCAGGCTTGACATGGTCTTCTTCACCGACAGACACGCCACCGGAAGCCAGTATCAGGTCTGCTTCCTCGGAAGCTTTGGCCAATGCATCGCAGGTTGCATCAAGCGTATCTTCAACCATTCCGAGGTCAATCACTTCACAATTGAGCTTTTGTAACAGGCCAAGCAGCGAAAAACGGTTGGAGTTATAGATTTTGCCTGCAGCCAATGGCTCACCGGGCATAACCAGTTCATCGCCCGATGAAAAAATGGCAACTTTGAGCTTTCGGTAAACTGTTAACGCAGCGATACCCACCGACGCGGCCAATCCCAGGTGCTGTGCCTGAAGCTTTGTTCCGCTTTCCAGCACCACTTCATCAACAGCAACATCCTCACCGGCAAGGCGAATGTTGGCACCCGCTTTAGGTTTCTTTTCAATAGTGACAAAATCTTCACCACCTTCAGAAAAAGCATGGCAGTGTTCCTGCATAACGACGGTATCGGCACCATCAGGGACAGGTGCTCCGGTAAAGATTCTTGCTGCAGTCCCACTCTGTAGCAAGCTACCCTCATAACCGGCAGGGATACGCTGGGATACTCTGACTGGCTGGCCTTGCGCAATATCAGCATGATTGAAAACATAACCATCCATGGCGCTGTTATTCCAGGCAGGCACATTAATGGTTGAAGTGACAGGCTTTGCCAGCACCCGGTTGAGCGCAAGTGATGTATCAACCTGCTCAGTATCTTCAAGAACCTTTACCTGCCCCAAAAGAAAAGCCAGTGCTTCAACGACCGGCTTTAAGGGTTTGGGCTCAGCAGTAACACAATCATCAGATTTCATTCAAGCAATCCACTTATTGAACCACCCTGTCCAGGTTGAGGTTAACACCAACCGTACCCGAGAGACTGACATCAACAGTCTGACTGGAAATATCGCCGGGTGACGCCATGGGCTGACCACTTTTTGAAACACGGGCAGATACCACGACCTGCTCAAAACCAGACAGCTTCATTTGCGGCATCATCGCCATACTGTCATCCAGTGTCACTTCCAGTGGAAGTTCGGATACTGTCAGACGCTGGGCGGCCAATGGCATTGGAGGTCCGGCTTTGGCTTTTGCCATGACAAAAACAACATCATCACCTGATACACTGTCTTTCATTGCCGCATCAAGGCTCACCCACGCCTTGATGGCTACAGGTTCTGTGGCATCAGTGGTTTCTGCGGGCAGAGTCGACTGCTGTTCAGACATCGGGATATCTGCAGGATTGGAAATCTTGTGGTTAATCACCAGGTCTACGACAGCGGATTCCTTAAAGTCCATTTTAACCCGGTGACTGGAATAGTCTCCTGCCTGGGGCAAAGGATCACCACTCATTGAAACACGTGCACTGACAACAACTTCATCGATACTGGATATTTTCAGTTCGGGCATCATCGCACTGCTATCGTCCAGAACAATTTCTGTTGGCAATTGAGAAAAATTGACCTTGACAGCTGCCAGGGGCATGGGTGGCCCTGAAGCAGCCAGCGCAAAAACATATACCGCGCTGTCTGGACTGACCGTCGCAGCAACATCAGCTGAAAGCTTCACCGTGATCGCTTTCGCAGGAGTAATCTTGACCTCGGCAACATTGACCTCGATTCCCTTGGTCTTGGCTTCATGAACAGCCTGGTTGATCAGCTCCTGTACCTGTTGCTGGCTTCCTGATTCATCTCCAAGCAATGGAATCAATCGAGTCCAACGATCCACAGCCACCTGAAACTTGCCGGCCTGCTGCGCCGCCATGCCTCCCAGCCACAAGGCAGTCTCATTGTCAGGTTGTAACTCCAGGGCTTTTTCGAGGTAGCCCGTCGCCTTACCAGTAAGATCACCGGCATTGATCATTGCAGTTGCATCAGCCATCCCTGTGAGAATGGCAGGATGCTCACCCAGAACCTCAAGTGATTTTTCCAGAGCTTCCAGTGCCTCGGGGAAACTCTGGCGAGACATATGTGTTCTTGCCAGTAGATACCAGCCTTCGCCGTCTTCAGGGTTCTTTTCGAGACGTGCCTTGAGCTTGCCTACCAGGTCCTCGATACTCTCGGCACCCGCCGCTACATGCTCAATCGAATGATCACGACCGGCACTGGCTCCTGCGTACTCCAGCAAGTGTGGAGAACCCAGATGCTGATATAGACCGACAGTGCCCAATGGGATCAGCAACACCAGAATCAGTAACACCAGTTTGCCTGAACCTTTGCTCTGTATCTGCTGACCGGTATCCTTGTCCTGATCATCAACATCGGCTATCAGGCTGGCTTCAAGCTCCCCTTTGACCTGCTCATAAACAGCGCTGGTCATTTCACCAGAAGCATGTTCTGCAGCAATTTCATCAAGCCGCTCTTTGGCTATAGTGACGTTTTGTTGCTTGCGATCAAGCTCACGCAAAGGTTTTTCCCGAAGCAATACAGGCGCCAGCCAGGCAACAGCCACCACTACCAGCACACTAACCAGAATCCAGAATGTCATACTTATTCGCCTTTAGAGTTCAGCAGGTCAGCTGCACGTGATTTGTCATTGTCAGACAGTTCCACAGGTTTCTCGACCTTGCGGTTACGAATGATTTTAATAAGAATAAACAGGCCAATAAACAGGATGATAAACGGGCCTGTCCATAACAGGTAGGTTGTTGAAGTGACGGGTGGTTTATACTGCACAAAGTTACCGTAACGCTGCACCATAAAGTCACTAATTTCTTTCTTGCTCTTGCCCTGCATAACCAGCTCATGGGTTTTGCGTTTCATATCCTGCGCCAGCTCGGCATTGGAATCGGCGATGGTCTGGTTCTGACAGACAAGACAACGTAATTCATTGATCAAATCGTTATAGGTAGATTCCTGATTGGAATTCTCAAATTCATAGGCAGCAACACGCGCTGAAGCCTGGAAAGATATCGATAGCAAAACGACGAGTAATATTGATCTGATCATCATGGAGAACTTCATTGAAAAATGGTCATTTAAAGAAAGGCTGAAACTTCTCTTGCCATACCTGTGGACTCATCGCACCCTTGTGCTTGACCTTGATCATACCGCTGGCATCAACAAGGAAAGTTTCCGGTGCACCATAAACCCCAAGCTCAATCACCGCATCACTTTTGGGATCAAAGCCGGTTTCGACAAAGGGATTACCTTCGCTTGTTAGCATGGAACGTGCTTCTGCCATGTCATCACGCCAGTTGATACCTACAATAGGCACATCCTGACGCGACAGAAACATCAGGTAGGGATGTTCTTTCCAGCATTGCGCACACCAGGTTCCCCAGACATTCAATAACCAGGGGTTACCCAGATAATCCGAGGCCTTGACGGTATCAGTGGTATCCAGCAAATTCACCAACTCGAAGTCCGGCACTTTCTGATTGATCAGCTCGGTTGGAATATCTCTCGGATCATATTCACCGGTATTGATTTTCTGTAACACAAACAGAAACAGTCCGGCCATCAACAGAAAGACAATCAGAGGAATGGCGGCCTTGTTCATGCACGAGCTCCTGCAGCTTCAGCATTGGCTTCCACCTCTCGACGTGCCAGTTTGCGATAACGTGGATCAGCAGCAGACAGCAATGCACCCAGTGACATGATAATGGCACCCAGCCAGATCCAGCGGATATAAGGCTTGTGATACAAGCGCAGACTCCAGGCTCCCTTGGTATCGAGCTTTTCACCCAGCGCAACAAACAGGTCCCTGGTTAAACCGGCATCGATTGCCGCTTCAGTCATTGGATTTTTCTGCACCAGATATACACGTTTCTGCGGCAACATCCTGACCACTTCTTCGCCGTCGCGGCTGACAGTGACAATGCCTTCACTGGCAACGTAGTTTTTGCCCCTGAATTCACGTACACCCTGGAAAGTAAAATCATAGCCACCCAGATTTACACTATCGCCCTTTTGCATACGCACATCTTTTTCGGTGCTGTAAATAGACACCAGCGTTATGCCCACAACAAATACCGCAATACCGATATGCCCCAGCATCATGCCAAAATAACCCATCGGCAATGACCAGAAACGACGCCCATTTGCGAGCCGGCCACGCACATCGACAATGATACCCAACACAACCCAAATAGCGAGTATCATGCCTAGCGCTGCCTGCAAATGGAACTCAGGCATCAAGGCCAGCACGAAAGTCAAACCACCTACAAAACTGGCAATTAAAGGAATCCATAATCTTGGTAACAGGTTTTTCAGACTATCCTTCTTCCAGCGCACCATGATACCGGCTCCCATCAGCACAACCAGCGGCGCGGTCAATGGGATGAACACGGCATTGAAGTAAGGAGGTCCCACAGAGATTTTCCCCAGCTGCAACGCATCAAGCGCCAACGGATACAAAGTGCCCAGCAAAACACTGGCAGCTGCCACAACCAGAATCACATTGTTCATTAGCAACGCGGTTTCACGAGAAAAGACCTCAAACTGCACTCGACTGCGAATCTCTCTGGCACGCCATGCATAAAGGCTCAAAGACCCTCCGACAACGGCAACCAGGAACAGCAGGATAAACACTCCACGCTCGGGATCAGAAGCAAAAGCATGAACCGATGTCAGCACACCTGAACGTACCAGGAAGGTGCCCAGCAGGCTCAACGAGAACGCAAAGATCGCCAGTAATACCGTCCATGCTTTAAAGGCAGCACGTTTTTCAGTCACTGCCAGAGAATGCATGAGCGCAGTACCAACCAGCCACGGCATGAAGGAAGCATTTTCCACAGGATCCCAGAACCACCAGCCACCCCAGCCGAGTTCGTAGTAGGCCCACCAGCTTCCCAGCGCGATACCCAGCGTCAGAAACAGCCAGGCGACGTTCGTCCAGGGACGTGACCAGCGAGCCCAGGCTGCATCGAGCTGACCACCGAGCATGGCAGCGATTGCAAATGCGAAGGGGACAGCGAAACCAACATATCCCATGTACAGCATGGGAGGATGAATTGCCAGCCCGATATCCTGCAATAATGGATTGAGGTCACGGCCTTCAGGAGGAGCAGGAACGATGCGATCAAAAGGATTTGATGTCAGCAACATGAACAACAGGAAACCGACAGTGACCAAACCAAGGACCGAGATAACTCGTGCCACCATAACTTCGGGAACCGACTTGCTGAAATAAGTGACCATCAGCGTCCATAGAGATAGCGTCAGTGCCCACAACAACAGCGAACCTTCATGCGCACCCCAGACACCTGAAATCAGGTAAATGACAGGCAATTGCGTATTGGAGTTATTCGCCACATATTCAACGGTGAAATCATGCGTGAGAAAAGCATAGGTCAGCGCGATATAGGAAATCAGCATGAAGGTGAACTGTGCACGGGCCACCGGTCTTGCCAGACTGATCCAGGAAGAAGTTCTGGTTTGTGCCCCGACCAATGGAACCACCGACTGCACCAGAGCCAGCATCAGTGAAATAATAAGGGCAATATGCCCGAGTTCAGGAATCATATGTCCTGCTCCTTGGCCATTTCAGCAACACCAGCCTCATGTGACTGCTGCAGCGCATCGGCTACTTCAGGAGGCATATAATTTTCATCATGCTTGGCTAACACCTCCTGGGCTTTAAACACACCACCAGCGCTCATCCTGCCCTGCGTGATAACACCCTGACCTTCTTCAAACAGATCAGGAAGAATACCCGAGTAAACCACCTTGACTTCATTTCTGTTATCGGTCACCACGAACTCGACATCGACACCATCAAGACGCTTGACGCTGGCCGGCTTGACCAGCCCACCCAGGCGGAAAAGATGGTCTTTTGGGGCCTTGTTTTCTGACACTTCTGTAGGGGAAAAGAAATATGACAGATTGTTATCCAATGCATTAATCACCAGCCAGGTCGCCAGTGAAAGCGCTACCATGCCGAAAACGATAAATCCCAGTCTCTTATGTCTTGCTTTCATAACCACTCTCTTGATTCATTCTCTGCAAACGTGCCACACGTTCTATTGCAGCCTTGCGGCGGCGTGACAACAGCATCGGTTCTGAAATCATCAGTAGTGCTGTCGCACCAAATGATCCCCATACGTATAGGGCATAGCCGCCCATATCAAAAAATTCAGCCATTAGCTGCGCCTCGCATTGATTGCCTGAATTTCAGGAAGTTTTTTCACCCACTGGGTATCGCGCTCACGCTCCAGAATAATGCAGCGCACTCTCTTATAAGCCATAGCGAAAGTATACGCCCAGAAAGCAAATGTCATAATCAGCATGGTGGTGAGCATCACACTGCTCATGCTCGATCCCTTGCTGACAGAAACTGATGCCCCCTGATGCAACGTATTCCACCACTCAACCGAGTAGTAGATAATCGGAATATTCACTACGCCCACCAGTACCAGAATTGCTCCGGCACGATCCGCACGTCGCCTGTCGTCAGTGGCTGACTGCAATGCCATAAAGCCCAGATAGAGGAAGAACAGAATCAGTTCTGACGTCAGGCGCGCATCCCATACCCACCAGGCTCCCCACATCGGTTTACCCCAGAAAGCACCTGTCCACAACGCCAGAAAGGTAAACATGGCTCCAGTTGGGGCCAGTGCCGAGGTCATCATCGCTGACAGCCGTGTGTTCATGACCAGCCCCATGGCCGACCAGAAAGCCATCACCAGATAAATAAACATCGACATCCAGGCTGCGGGCACATGCACGAAAATAATACGATAACCTTCACCCTGCTTGTAATCAGTCGGCGCGACAAAAAAACTCATGTAAAGACCGACAACCAGCAGAATCACTGTGATTATGGTAGACCAGCGCGCAATCGATCCTGCCAGTGGATAAAAAGAGGCAGGCGAAGAATACTTGAAAAGATTAATAAATTTATTGGGCATGAGTATTGTTATCGCAGCAAAAAATTCCCGTTGCGATTTTGTGACCGCAATTTGTGAATTTGGTTCGTGTTATTTTCATGATTATCGCCAGCCGATCATTCCTTGTACAGTGACCTCGTTCAACTATTCAGTGGAAATCCGTAATGCCACGGCCGTCGCCAGTGGCGCCAGCAGTAAAGACATCACCAGAATTGCCAGTAACATCGATAAATGTCCCTCGGATCCCAGCCCGGAAACATTGGCCTCAACAGCGCCGGCTCCGAAAATCAGCACCGGAATCGTCAAGGGCAATACCAGCAGGGAAACCAGTACGCCACCGCCACGCAATCCCAGCGTCAGAGCCGCACCGATTGCTCCAATCAGACTCAGCGCCGGCGTACCGACCAGCAGCGTAATCAACAATACTTTTATCGCCTCGCTGGACAAGTCGTATTGAACACCCAGCAAAGGGGCAATCATTACCAGTGGCAAGCCAGTAATCAACCAGTGTGCCAGCACTTTGGCAACCACTAGAACTGTCAGCGGTTGAGGCGTTAGCAACAGTTGTTCCAGTGAGCCGTCCTGGTAATCAACAGAAAACATATGATCCAGCGCCAGCATCGAAGCCAGCAATGCCGCCACCCAGACAATGCCGGGGGCAATCATCCGCAGGGTATCCAGCTCCGGCCCGATAGCCAGCGGAAACAGGCTGACGACAACGACAAAAAAGAACAGCGTTGAAGTCACATCCGACTTGCGACGCATTGCCAGTATCAAATCACGTTTGAGGACGGTTAAAAAGGCTGTGAACATCGGGTTATTATCATCCCAGCTTCAACTGCTTTGGATCATTGGCGGTCAGCTCGACATCCTGATGGGTGGTCAAAA
The DNA here is from genome assembly GCA_013041975.1 of Gammaproteobacteria bacterium. GTDB lineage: Bacteria > Pseudomonadota > Gammaproteobacteria > Chromatiales > Chromatiaceae > JABDQZ01. The sequence continues at coordinate 7,753 of JABDQZ010000206.1, read as the reverse complement.
TACTCATACCGCCCTTTTCAAGATGTTTGCGAATCACATCCTGCAGCAGCGCTACGGCGGCTTTATCAAGCGCTACAAACGGTTCATCCAGGATCCACAGACGGGTATCAGTCACCAGTAACCGAGATAGCGCGACTCTCCGCCTCTGCCCCTGTGAAAGCACTTTAACAGGCAAATCTTCAGCACCTCGCAGGCCAATATCATCCAGTGCCTGCCACGCCTGCTTTGCAGAAATATCGTGGCCATCCAGCACGCTGGAAATCATCAGGTTTTCAACGCCGGTCAGATCATCCTTGATGGCATTCTTGTGACCGATATACATCACATGTCGTGTGTAGTCCTCACCCAGTTCATAGATCGACTCGTTTTCCCAGTGAATATCACCCTCAGCAGGCTGAACCAGACTGGCCAATGTTCTTAGCAGCGTGGTCTTGCCACTGCCATTGTGACCATGCAGATGCAACAATTCGCCATCACAGATATCAAAACTGACATCGCGAAACAGGCTGCGGTCACCACGCACACATTCTAGGGAGGACACTTTTAACATCAGGGAAGGTTAAACGTTATTCAGCTTTTAATTATGATTCAGGTCAAGAATCTTCTCATAAAATGGTTATCAACAGTAACAAAATCCTCTCCAAATCTTGTTTTTTTAGCAGGTTAGTGCCTTAATATTCTGCACACCGAAGGAAATGAACATGAAAATAAAACGTAAAATATTCAGCCTGTCACTGCTACCGGTATTAATTTTTTCCACAAACCTCCAGGCCGTGGAAGAGCAGGAAATGGAACAAAAAGTTTACCCGCCGGAATTTCTTGAAGCCATTACCCTGCAGTCAGACCTTGAAAACGGCAAAAAGCTTTACCGTGGCTGCATGTCCTGCCATGGTCCGGAAGGCTGGGGAACACGCACGGGCAGTTATCCGCAAATTGCCGGACAGTTAAAAAGCGTCATCATTAAACAACTGGCTGATTTCAGGGCAGGCAATCGCGACAACCCCATTATGCGTGCCTTCAGCAGCAGCCGCGCACTGGGCGGCCCCCAGGAAATTGCCGATGTTGCCGGTTATATTGCCAATCTCCCCATGACAACCGATGTTGATAAAGGCCCCAGGCCGAACAGCGCCGAAGGGAAAGAAAAATATGAAGAAAAATGCGGAAAATGTCATGGAGAAAAAGGCGAAGGCGAGCCCATAGATCATGGTCCCGCATTACATGCGCAACATTTCAGTTATCTAAAACGACAGTTTGACTGGATCAGGACGGAGAGAAGACGCAACGCAGATCCGAAAATGACAAAACAGATCAAGAACATGGGACTCAGGGAAGAAATTGAAATCCTGTCCTACGCTGCAGATCTGAGACCACCTGAAAGCAAGATAGCCCCGGAAGGGTATACAAACCCGGATTTCCCTTCATTTGTCCGCAAAGGGCGTTTTGGTACCAATCGCTGATCCATCTACTAACCCCCCGCAAAAGCGGGGGAAGATATACTCACCCTAGTCAGTAAACAGCTCTTTTATCTGCCTGTCTCGCGAACGCTGCGCGAGTTTCTTGGCTGACACGCCGTCACTGTCCTTGAGTAAAGCATCTGCGCCATTTTCCAGCAGGATTTTGATACAATCGATCGAGCGCACAGAAATTGCTTCGGATAATGCCGTCAGTCCCATGCCATCCTGCGCATTGACCTTTGCACCGCTTGCCAGCAGTAATACAAGATTATCCACGCGCCCCTGGCTCGCAGCCCAGATCAGCGGAGTGGCACCATCTATTGACATATCGTTAACCTTGCCGCCAGCTTCAACCATTGCCGCAACAATACGTGACTCTTCCTGTTCAGCGGCATACATCATCGCTGTCTTGCCATGCTTGTCCCGCAGGTGAATATCCGCACCTGCCTCAAGCAACAGCTCTACAACGCCCAGATGAGAGTACTGGATCGCATACATGAGCGCGCTTTGGCCTTTCTTGTCAACAGCATTCAGAGGTGAGCCCTTGAATAGAAGCTGCTCGACCATGTCATACAGGCCATAACGTCCCGCAATGATCAGAGCATTCCAGCCAGCACGGGTCTGAACCGTCATATCAGCGCCACGCTCCAGCAACAATGCCGTCATTTCAATTTCGCCCATCTCGGAAGCCAGCGTTAAAGCTGTACAGTTAACCACTGATTTAGCATTAACATCCGCTCCCCTCGAAAGCAGAATAGAGGCCGACAAAATATTACCGCTTTCTGCGGCATTCATCAGCGCCGTGCGGCCATACTGATTCGGCGCATCAACATCCACACCCTTATCCAGCAGTTTATCAATTGCCTCAGCATCATCAATCAATGCCGCCAGGCGCAATTCCTTGTTTTCAGGCGGCTCCTTGAATTTTTCTTTTTTAGCTGCCAGTACCGTTGTAGACATTGCCGCAACCAGTAGTAAAACAGCCAAGCGATAACCAGACATCATCAGCCAGTGCCTCATTGCATATCTCCTGAATTAGTTATCAATATGTGCAAACCAGTTGGTGATCTTTACAGTCCAGTGAACCGGTGCATTTTCCTCATCCCAGTCATCAGGTTCATCCGGCTCTTCATGGGCAATTCCCTTGTGACAGTCAATGCAGGTCTGCCCCTTGTCAACCGCCGCGCTGTGTTTCTTGCGCGCCATGCGATCCTGCTCATCCAGCAACATCTGGTCATAGTCATGACAGGTACGACACTCACGCGAATCGGAAGCTTTCAGTTTCTGCCAGACAGCTGTCGCCATCTGCCAGCGATAGGCTTCATATTTCTCCGGAGTATCAATGGTGCCCATTATTTCGTGATAGACATCCTTGGCAGCCACTACCTTGGCTACCATCTTGTGAACAAAAGGTTGTGGGACATGGCAATCGGAACAGGTTGCCCGCACCCCGGAAGTACTCTTGTAGTGGACGGTTTCCTTGTATTCCTCAAGATTGATTTTCATCGAATGGCATGAAGTACAGAAATCCATTTCATTGGTTTTAGACAGTCCAACATTAAATGCGCCCGCGAATCCGATACCTAAAATAAAGATAATCAAACCGGTAAATAAGCCGACTTTTTTGGCCATTTGCCATCTCCTCTGGTAAAAACCTTTATCACTTTTATTATTTTTAATGAAACTAACATAAAAACCTGCTGGTATTCACTAATTATCACGTAAACTGTCGCTTTAAAACGCGAAATATCAATCCATGCCCGATTCAAGAAATAAAATTGTTTTAGCCAGTAATAACGCTGGAAAAATTCAGGAAATCAATAGGCTACTGGCTCAACAGGATTTTGAGGTAGTGCCACAAAAAGCTTTTACCAGTGAAGAAGCCGTTGAAGATGGCCTGAGCTTCGTGGAAAACGCTATCAAGAAAGCGCGCTTTGCGGCTAAACTCAGCGGGCTTCCTGCCATCGCTGATGATTCAGGTATCGAAGTGGACGCCCTCAATGGAGAGCCCGGTATTTACTCTGCGCGCTATGCCGGCAATGGCGCCACTGATCAGGACAATGTTGAAAAACTGCTCGATGCCCTGGATAGCATTCCAGACGAACAACGATCAGCGCGTTTTCAGTGCCTGATGGTTTATGTACGTCATGAAAATGACCCGGTGCCTGTCATTTGCCAGGGAAGCTGGGAAGGGAAAATACTGCGTTCACCACAGGGTGAAAATGGCTTTGGTTATGATCCGGTTTTCTTTGTGCCAGAAGAAAATTGCAGTGCCGCCGAACTGTCTGCCGAAAAGAAAAACAGTCTGAGTCATCGTGGAAAGGCGTTAAAACAACTGGTTGAGAAGTTAACCGGATAGAAACCCATGCCGACCTTAACCGCTCTCGAGGGGAAGAAATTTAACTCACCTTGAATTGACTCGCCAACTGTTGCAGCTCATCTCCCAACTGCGTCAGCGTATTGGTCGCATTCATCAACGTCTGCGCATTTTCAGTCGACTCATTCGCCATGCTGCTGATATTCACAATGTTACTGTCGACATCGGATGCAGTCTGACTCTGTGTCTGCGCCGTCGTCGCAATCTGGGCATTCAGGTTGTTGATACTTTCTACAGCTTCTGTGATTGAGCGCAGTTTCTCTCCGGCCTCGGTAACTGGCGCTACACTCTTGGCAGCATTTTCACGTACACCTTTCATCTGGCGAATGACATTGTTAGTGCCAGACTGAAGCTGATCAATAATCTCCTGAATTTCTCCAATGGAGTCATGCGTCCTTGCTGCCAGGCCACGCACTTCATCAGCAACCACAGCAAAGCCACGACCCTGTTCACCGGCACGAGCGGCTTCAATGGCAGCATTCAGCGCCAGCAGGTTGGTCTGTTCTGAAATGGTACGGATCACTTCCAGCACTACGCCAATCTGGTCACTCTTGGCACCAAGCTCATCCACCGCAGTCGAGGTGTCCTCGACTTCCGAAGCCACACTTTCAATCGTCTTGATGGTAGCTTCCATGATCTGCAGACCAGCCTGGGCTTCCTGGTTCGCCATTTGCGTGCCATTGGCTGCTTCGGAGGTATTGGTCACAACCTGGGTTGAACCGGAAGAAAGATCGTTAATGGCAACAGCCACGCCATTGAGCTCATTTTGCTGCGCCAGGGTCTGGGACTGGGTCTGTTCTGCCACGACAGTAATTTTTGAAGTCGCGTCAACCAGTTCGGCAATATTGCCCTGCAAAGTCTGAATAATGCCACGCAACTTATCAGTAAATGCATTAAAGGCGTTGGCCAGGTCAGCCACCTCATCCTGGCCCTTAACCTTGAGGCGTATGGTCAGATCACCTTCACCCTGGGCGATATCTTCCATCTGACTGCGCACCTGGGTTATCGGACCAGTGATCGCCCTTACAGTAATAAAGAACATCGCAATACCCAGCACAATACCAAGCACCAGTACAGCAATAATTGTCTGGGTTCCGGTTTCCAGCACATTGGACAACGCTGTACGCTCATCTCCCACGGACTTGTTGATATCTGCGAGCATACTCTGGCCATATTCAATCAGCGAGTCTGCGACTTTGGAATATTCCTGCTTGGAACCCTTCAGCTGCACAAACATCGCCATGGATTCCTCAAACTGCTTTCCATGCAATTCAATCAGTTCTTTGACAACACCGCCATAGCTCTTACCCTGATGCGGGCCATTTTCAACAAACTTTTCCCCCATAATCGGGCTTTCAGCAAACGTATCTCCGGCAAAAGCCAGATCTTCATAAACTTGCCCCAGACGCTGGCGGCTATCAATATCATCAGGATTGGCGCGGAAACGGTTCAGCAGATTCAGACGGTTCAGCAGTGCCAGACGCGCTTCGCTGGCCGAGTTCACCAGATCCTGATTGGCCATAACCAGTTCCTCGGCCGAGGAAGATTCCGATTCTTCAGCATCACTTTCGTCCTGCGCACTTTCAGAGTCACTTTCGACATCTGAATCTTCTTCCTCTTCTTCATACTGCATCTGACTTTCCAGCAGGGCCTGACTGGCAAGACGTTCAATTGCAATAATGAAATCCAGTAGCTCTGATACGGTTTTATCAATCTCTTTTTCAAGCACAACGTAATTGTTGTGAACCTTTAACAGAGAATCCTTGGCCGCAGAGAAATTCTCCATCTTCTGGGAAAGTTCTGTAACGGCGGTATCGTCGACCTGCCCGGCCTCTTTAATGCCCCGCAGCGTACTTTTGGCGGTTTCTTCTGCCTTTTTGAGCTTTTGCATTGCATCTTCAGCACCACTGCCTGACAGAATATCCTGAACCGCAATCAACTGCCCCTGTACACTGAGCATCCCCTTGTTGGCATTGGAAGTCGTCTGCAGCACCGGGCCGGTAAAATTACTCAGAGAAACAGAAAGACTGGACGCCAGGAAAAGCCCTGCCATACCACAAATCACAAGCATCATGCCTGCCACAAAAAAACCGCTACCGATCTTTAACTTGATAGTCCATTTTGGCATCTTCATACCAAGACCCCCGGGGATACGAATCAGGTGAAAAAATTTTTTTATTACTTTTAATAATCAAACCAACGGCCTGAAGCAAAATAACTTTAGGAAAAAATCTATTTTTTTCTTTGGGGCAAAAAAATTACCCTGAGCAATATTTCATGACCGAAGAGAACGCGCAGGGAGAGCCTCCTGGATGAGACCAATAAAAAAGCCGGCAATGCCGGCTTTTACACAATAGAGTCAGTACTAACTGACTTACCACCTGAAAAGTTCCCACATATTGACCTTGGCACGCCTGGGATCAGTTTCATGGTAATCCAGTTCACCATCCCCATTGCTGTCAAAGTAATAATAAGGAGCCCCGACACGTGGCACGATACGCACCATGTAAAGGGTAGCGCCAACACGGTATTCGTAAATACGCTCATTCTCGGTCTGGATGATCGTCACATCCGGAGCAGCCATCGGCTCACCACTTTGCGTCACCGGCGGCGGTGGAGGCGCATCCACCATATCCGGCCGGGGCGGAGGCGGTGGTGGCTGCATTGCTGAAACGCCAACGGTTGCCAGAAGCAAGCCCATGCCAATAATTTTTTTCATGAAATGATCCTGTTATCTTTTCTGTTATTCACCATAATATTATAACTCAAGCATGATTTCCTCTTCATCCTCGGAAGGCAGGATGCTACGGGTTTCGTAATGCGCAAAGATGGCATCGACAACCGCCTTTGGCTCATCGATAATCTGTACCAGATCCATATCGTCCGGACTGATGGTACCTTCTGAAATCATGCTGTCCTTAAACCAGTCAATCAGACCTTTCCAGAAATCAGAGCCCATCAGGATAATCGGAATTTTTCTGGACTTCCCGGTCTGCACCAGTGTCAGAATTTCAGCAAACTCATCAAGCGTACCAAAACCACCCGGCAACACCACATAAGCCGAGGCATATTTAACGAACATCACCTTACGGGCAAAAAAGTGTTTAAAAGTCAGCGAAATATCCTGATAGGGGTTTCCGGTCTGCTCCATTGGTAACTGGATATTCAGGCCCACGCTTGGAGATTTTCCCAAGTAAGCCCCCTTGTTGGCCGCTTCCATAATGCCAGGCCCGCCACCACTGACAACCGCAAAGCCACTATCGGATAACAGGCGGGAAACCTCTTCGGTGAGCTTGTAACAGGGATGATCCGTTTTGGTACGTGCCGAACCAAAAATACTGACCGAAGGTTTAATCTGTGCCAGCGCCTCAAAACCTTCTACAAATTCGGACATGATCTGAAACATGCGCCAGGATTCACGTTTCATCAGATCTTTGGTGTGCTGCGCGGCAACTCGTTTATTATTGCTATTCATTTTTCTGATACCTCAAACGGGTCAGGGTTGGTTACTATACACAACATAATAATAAACCCTTTCAAGTAGTATGTCCGACCTCAATCCACGCCAGCAACAAGCTGTCCAGTATCTTGATGGCCCCCTGCTGGTACTCGCCGGAGCAGGTTCGGGCAAAACCCGTGTAATCACACGCAAGATCGTACATCTGATTGAAAACGCGAAACTTTCCCCATCACACATCACCGCCGTCACCTTCACCAACAAGGCGGCTCGTGAAATGAAAAACCGGGTGAAACAGGCTTTCCCCAACGACAATGCCAAAGGCTTGAAGATATCACCCTTCCATACGCTGGGACTGAATATTTTACGCCAGGAATTCGCGCTGGCAGGACTTAAAAAAGGCTTCACCCTGATGGACCAGGAAGACTGTAAAAATGCCATCAAGGAGCTTCTGAAAACTGACAA
>JABDQZ010000197.1 GCA_013041975.1 Gammaproteobacteria bacterium | reverse complement strand
GGCTTGATCCATTAAACACCATGGCTGCACTGGAAGCTGTGAAGATGATTTTTCAGGGGCTGGACCAGCGTAACCACTGGGCCTATAACGCCAATGCTGACCAGATCGTTCAGGCACTTTGGGAACTGGATATTCGCGTCAACAAACTGTTGCATGAACTCACTGAGAAACCTTTTATCGTTTTACAGGATGAGTTTCAGTACATGGAAAACCGTTACCGCCTGACAACAGTACCGGCCGGTGGCAGTGCGCAGGACATCGTGGATAAAGCCAATGAGCGCAAAGCCGCCTGCGTTGTCTCTACTATTCCATTCGATCAAAAACTCAAATCGGTACTTGATCAGGCAAGCTTGAAGACGGTTGTGCTGGACCCTCAAGGTAAACTGATGCCGAAAACTAGCGGGGCTTATTTCAAGTGGTATGGGAATCTGGTGTCTCAGCTGAATCAGTGTGTGGGGTCTTCATAGCTCAACCTATTGTGTGATCTGGTGCATAGAGAGTTTCCGTTCATTAATTCAACTGACGCCGTGAACCCTTCCCTGGGGGCTCTCTTCGGCATCCATGCTTCAGAACGCAGTTGCATTAATGAACGGAAACTCTCTTCGACAATTTGCAGTGTTTCATCAAGACAATCCCTTCATTTCATTCTCTGTACAGTTTTCTTTGGTTTTCTATGGCCGTTACATCTTGCCGCTGGATCGTTTCCGGTACTGGTAGATGGGAACTGGTTAGTCAATAACAAAACTCATGTTGTTTTGGATGTCAGAACACGTGATGAATATACGAGTGGCCACTGGCCGCAATCGCGCTGGGCCGGTTTTAAAGAACTCGACTGGCAGGTTAAGCGCTATGGCTTGCCTGGTTACCTGCCAAATGAAAAACAACTTTCCACTTTATTAGGTGGCCTCGGTTTGCAAGGTTCAGAAGCCATAGTCGTTATTGGTTCAGCTCAGCATCCTGAACGCATCGCTGAAGCTGCCCGTATTATCTGGAGCCTGATGATGGCAGGCTTTCAACAGGTGGCATTGCTGGATGGTGGTATCGAGTCTTTGTCGGTTGATGTGCTGGTTACTGAAGATCCAGTCGTAAATCCAACGGTATGCAGTATCAATCTACAACAGCAATATCTGGCCGATAGTCTTCGCGTTGAAGGCATGCTGGATGATAACGGTATTGTAGTTGATTTCCGGCCCACTCTATATTTCGAAGGTTATAAACGAAACTCCCTGGTACCTATGCCAGGTACTATTCTGGATGCTTTTGGTTTTCCGCCTAAACGTTTACTTGAAAAAAAAACCGGGAAGTTCTTATCTCCTGATAAAATCAGGCTTGAGCTTGAGCATTATGACATTTCTGTGAAAACAGCGATTGCCACATTTGGTGATACCGGGGTATGGGGTGCACTGGGCTGGTTTGCACTGCATCAGATCCTGGAAAATCCCAAGGCCCGGCTTTATGATGGTTCTATGGTGGAATGGATAGACCGCGGCAACGAAGTGCATGACAGCACGGATGATATGGGTGGGCCGATCGGTTAATTCATTTTTCAAAACAACTCATATCAAGGGAGCATTCCAATGAAAAATACAAAGTACTTCTTAATCGGGCTAGCTGTTTTACCCTTCTTGTCAGGTTGTGGTGGAGAGCCGGAATGGGTTGCTATTTATGAAGACTGTAAAGAACAGATTACTGCTTCAACAGCTGAAATGAATAAAGCAACTGCCGATGCTGATAATAGTCCGGAAGTGAAAGCCATGATGGAGTCAATGGGTGGCATGGCAATCAACCTGGGAATGACCGCCTGTGAAATGATTCGCTCCAGTTGTGAGGATGATCCTGACGGAACAACCTGTCAGACTATCATTGAACAATCGAAACGCAGTCAATAAAAGCAGTTAGTCTGTCTCCATTGCCTTGCCTTCTGGCTCGAGATGATGGTGCTCGATGATACGACGCAGGCGAGGCCTGGAGACGCCCAGAATTTCACAGGCCTTTCCTTTATGCCATTGCACCACGTTGAGTATGTCATTGACATGCTTGCCTTCCATTTCATCCAGACTTAACAGGCGGTTTTCAGTGTCATTGACTTGAGGCTTCTGTGATAAACACATTTCGCTGGGGACAAGATCTACCATCAATGTATCTGACGGACATAAGGCCACAGCTTTCATCAGCAAATTTTCCAGTTCCCTGACGTTACCAGGCCAGTGGTAGTTTTCGAAGCAGCGCATCAGTTGCCGACTGATCTGTAGAACATTGCGCCCCAGTTCACGGTTAACACGGTTGAGAAGAATCTGAACCAGTTCCTCAATGTCTTCCTTGCGTTCACGCAATGGCGGCAGGGCAATGTTCACCACCTGTAGCCTGTAAAACAGGTCTTCACGGAATTTGCCATCTGCAACCAGGTCGGGGAGATTGACATTGGTTGCAGCAATGATGCGTGCATTGGTTTTCTGTACCTGTTTGGCGCCAACGGGAGTGAACTCCTTGTATTGAATGGCGCGTAACAGCTTGGCCTGCATCGCGGGTGACATTTCACCGATTTCATCGAGGAAGATGGTGCCGTCTCCAGCAAGCTCAAATTTGCCTGCCTGACGCGATATCGCGCCAGTGAAAGAGCCTTTTTCATGACCAAACATTTCTGATTCAAGCAGGCTGTCGACCACGGCGGCACAGTTTAATGCGACAAAAGGTCCGTCCGGGTTGTTACCGCTGGAATGAATGGCGCGTGCCACCAGTTCTTTACCTGTGCCGGACTCGCCTGAAATGAGAATAGTGGCGGAACTGCGTGCTACCAGCCCGATAATCTTGAAGACTTCTTTCATGGCCCTTGAGCGGCCTACCATCATTGGTTGAATGGCGTTGTCTTTTTCCCGTGTAAACAGCTCATTGTCATCACCATTGCGTTGCAACAGTTTTTCAATGGCGTCATCGAGTTCGTCAATATCGATAGGTTTGTGGATGTAGTCTTCGGCACCCAGCTGCATGGCCTGAATAGTACTTTCCATATCATGAAATGCAGTGATTATGATGACGCGGGTTTCAGGGTGTGCCGCCTTGAAATCAGGTAATCCTTCGAGGCCTGAGCGGCCTGGCATACGGATATCGAGAATGATCAGATCCGGATTAAACTTCGCAGCAGTTTGCAGTCCTGAGTCGACACTAGTGGCGAGCGCTATTTCATATCCCTGGGACGAAAGGTGGATCTGGAGCGTTTTACCTCCGGCAACATCATCATCAACTATCAGGATTTTCGCCATGTTATTATTTTTCCGATGTGTTGGCAGGAAATATTACCGTAGCACAGGTTTTTCCTTCACTGTTTTGTTTAAGATCAATAGAGCCTTGGTATTGATCGACGATTTGTCGAACAATGGCCAGCCCCAATCCTGTTCCCTGGGCCCTGGTAGTAAAAAAAGGTTCAAAAATTTTATCGGTTTCTACACCTTCCAGCCCGATACCGTTGTCACAGATACTGATTTTGATGGCAGAAGTGGTGCCTTCCTTGAACAGGGAAACCGTTACCTTCAGTTCTTTGCGGTCTGTTTCGCTTTCTTCCAAAGCCTGAAGAGCATTACCAATCAGGTTACCGAAGAGCCTGCGCATTTTGTCTGCATCACCCAGCAGACCGGGAAGGTTGTCGTCGAATGTTACTGTTGCCTGAACCTTCAATTCATCAATACGGCTCTGTAAACTTGCAATGGTATTTTGTAACAGTGCGGTGATATCGATCTCTTCAAACCTGACCGGGTCGGGACGGGCGTAGGCAAGCATATCAGTCAGAATGTTTTCCATGTACAGGATTTGGCCCAGCCCGATTTCCTGTAACTCTTTATGTTCATCCGAGGCATGGCGGCCGAGAATCTGCATGGTCATTTTTACTGACGACAACGGGTTTCTCAGGTCGTGAGCAATCATGCCAGCCATACGTCCCATAACACTGAGTGCTTCCGCTCTTGCCAGGTCTTCTTTCTGATAGGCAATTTTTTCTTCCATACGCTTGCGTTCGGTGATGTCTTCCTTTACGGCGATAAAGTTGGTGATTTCGCCGTTGTCATTTTGCAAGGCTGAGATTGAAGCTGATTCCCAGTAAAGCTCGCCATTTTTCCTGCGATTATGGAATTCTCCGCGCCATACGCCACCGGAAACCAGGGTTTGCCATAACGCGTGGTAGTCTTCCGGGCTGGTTTCTCCGGATTTGAGTACTCTCGGGTTCAGACCCTTGACCTCCTCAAGCGAATAGCCGGTGACTTGTGTAAACATCGGATTTACATAATCGATAAGGCCAAACTTATTGGTCAGCATAACGATACTGGGACTGTGCTCGACTGCCCGGGATAACTGGCGTACCAGAGCTTCTGCACGTCTTTTCTCTGTAATGTCTTCACCAATGGCGGTAATACCGGAGACATTCCCTTCCGTGTCAAAAGAGAGGGTGTTGTGCCATGAGATCAGGCGCGTGTCTTCATCACGGGTTTTAACATTGGCCTCGATGGCGCTGGGAAAGCTTTTACCCTGTTTCGCATCCTGAAAGATGGTTTTGACATATTGTTGTCTTTCAGTGGTGACAAATCTTGATATCCAGTCTTTATACAGAATCTCATGGCGTTGCCAGCCAGTCATGCTCAGAAAAGAATCATTACAGAAGCGTATGTGTCCATCCAGGTCTACGTTGACTGCAGCCAGTTCCATACTTTCCAGTACATGACGGAAACGTCGTTCATATTCCTTTTCAAGTTCAGCCCTGCGATGCTTGAGGCGACTCATGGCCAGTAACCAGGAACCGGTGACGAGAACTGTCAGCATGGCAAGGTATAAAGGCAAATGTTGAAGCAGGAAAGCTAAAGGTGAGGGTGCGCCATGTTCAGCATCAACATGCGAGACAACAAACCATTTTTCTGCCTCATGAGGTAATTTGAGATTGCCTATTCCAGAGTCCTGCAATGACTGTGCAGCCACTGACATGGGGGTCACCGTTTCATAGGAGAACAGCCCATTGGATGTTCTGATTTGTGCGCTGGCCTGGCGCTGCATGGCTTGCCATTCAGTCGGATAGTCACTGGAAAAACGATGTCCATGTTCCAGCATGAACCCCCAGCTTTTATCGGTGTCAGGTGTGTGCAGCCAGAAGCCTTGCTGGTTGAGCAGGTAGATATGATCAGCAATATTGGCAGAGGCCCGTGCAAAGCTGTTCAACATGCGATCGCCCAGATAATTGAGTACCAGCACGCCTTTTAGCCGTTCAGATGCCGAGAAAATCGGAGTAGCAAAGCGTATGACAGGTTTGAAAGGTTTTTCGATCTGGCCCTGTTCAATGTTCAAATCCAGAGGAGAGATATAGACTTCGCCTGCTTCAAGGTTTTTGGCTTTTTTAAAGTAGTAACGATCAGCCTTGTTTTGCAATGCCGCTTCAGCGACTTCATAGGCCTTGTCTCGATGAAAATTGATTCTGATTATTTCCTGTCCGTCTGCCTGAATAAAACGTATCTGGTCATAAAGACGTTTCTGGTTACTGAATCCTTGTAACAGCGTGGATACATTCTGTTGTTTAAATCGGTCAGAACTATCGAAAGCTTTGGATTCAAGGTGGTTGGAGAGAAACTTAAGGTCAGTGATAACAGCTGCAAGGTCGTTGTTTAGTGCACTTCTGGCGAGGCCGACATTCAGCATTTCGCGGGTTTCGATAGTGAGTACTTCGCTACGATGGATACTGTAATAATGGGCAGCAAGTGCGATCAAAAACAACACTGAAAATGGCAGGAATACGACAAAAAATTCGCGTAACTTTCCGATATAGTTCAGTTCTTTTTGCTGGGCTGGTGACATGGTTAATTATCTTTCTATTTTGAGTTACTTTAAACTCAAGTGAAAAATAAGCAAAGTCATGTTGATATAAAAACTCATCACAGGAGAAATTTCATGAAAGCTGTCGGATATAGCCGCTCACTACCCATCAGTGATGCAGATTCATTAGTTGATATCGAACTCCCGCAACCTGTTGCCAGTGGCCATGATTTGCTGGTGAAGATCAAGGCAATTGCTGTCAATCCGGTTGATTACAAAATTCGACAGCGTGCCGCCCCTGAAGAGGGTAGCTACAAGGTCATTGGTTGGGACGCTGTGGGTGAAGTGGTTGCTGTTGGAGAGGCTGTCACAAACTTCAAGCCGGGGGAAACAGTTTATTATGCGGGAGACCTGACTCGCCAGGGATGTAATGCTGAATATCAGCTGGTTGATGAACGTATCGTGGGGAAAAAGCCCGGCAATCTGTCCGATGCAGATGCTGCGGCATTACCACTGACGACAATAACTGCATGGGAATTATTGTTTGAGCACCTGGGTATCAAGCAACAAAGTCCCGAGTCACAGCAACCATCGGATGAAGTGATTCTGGTGATCGGTGCTGCCGGCGGAGTGGGCTCCATCCTGATTCAGATTGCCAAGGCGATTAGCGGTGCCACCATCATCGCTACGGCTTCACGTGAAAGC
>JABDQZ010000192.1 GCA_013041975.1 Gammaproteobacteria bacterium | reverse complement strand
GGTAAATATATTGGTGAAGGTTTTGATCTTCCGAAGTTGGACACATTATTTTTAGCATTACCAATTTCATGGAAGGGTTCACTCGCCCAGTATGCAGGACGAATTCATCGACAGTTTTCTGGAAAAGAGCGGGTGATGATTTATGATTATGTTGATGAAAACCTGCCTACCTTGCAAAGAATGTTTCAACGTCGGGTTAAAGGCTATGATGCGATGGGTTATACGTTGATTTATCCGGAAAAGGAGCTGTCTCTTGTACAGAAAAAAATGGATTTATCTGGAATGAAATGAACCTCGAAATTTCTACGTAGATCAGTGCTGAAAAGTGCTTATTTATTAGGTAAGTGAGAGTCAATAGATAAACTGCACAAATAGTTATCCAGATTTTTTGAGTGGGATACGTTGTAACTTCTTGTTTTCTTTGGTTTGATAACGTTCAAATCCTGCCCCCGCTACCAATTTCCACGATGACTTCACTGCTCCGAAGTTATTGAAAATTAACAATAAAAAATATAAATGTGGTATAAATCGAAGCCTGACTCTCTGAGTTGGGCTTTTTTGTTTCTGGGCTCTGTGTAGGGGTAAACACTGGACTCAGCCCGTGGGTGTAGCGGTAATACGCGAGCTCTATGGTGTCATGACTGACGTCGTTGCCCAATACGGTAAGTTTGTGTGTTCCTCGCAATTTTCGCGCGATGCCAAACAATTTGCACAGGGCAAGCCGATTGAACTGGTCGATGTCTATAAACTCGTCAAGCTGATCAACGCAGTACAAAAAGAAAAACGCATGCAGACGATCTACCCGCCGTTAGAACCCAAACCGTCAGCTGCTTCCGTAATGGCTACACCTCAGACCATGACACCGGATTGTCCCAGATGTGGATCTGGTATGGTTAAGGGTAAGGCAAAACACGGTAAAAATATCGGCAAGTGGTTTTGGGGCTGTTCTCAGTTTCCTGATTGCAAGGGCATGCAACCGATTGAATAATTTTTATAGGAAGAAATCGATGAAAAAAACGCGTGGATTTGTACTGCTCGCTTTACTGATTGTCTTGGTCTTTATCGCTTTATCGTTTTGGTGGTATAAGTCGCTGTTTCCACCGCTGTCCAATCATGTCCTGCAAGCCGAACAGGCCCTGGCTAATAACCTCATTGGCCTGGTGCAGCTGGATATGAACCAGGTGAAAAAAATCCAGGCTTCCTTTACCGGCCCTATCGACCCTGATGCGATCCCTATGCAACCGGGTACTCAAAGTGCATTGATCGAACAATTATTGGATGAGACATCGGTTTTAAACCAACATAGCAAAGCCGTGTTAATCGGGCTATATGTGGGGGAAACGCCCGCAGACAGTGGTGCTGTTACTGCGCTGGTGGGCGAGTTAGGCCAGTCCAACCTGGTTAAAGCCCTGGAAAAAGCCTATACAGTCCAAGCACTCGACCAAAATACTTTCGAGTTAACCCCTTTACCTCAAGAAAAACCGATCGATCCGGCCGCCTGTCCCTCGGATGACAAACACAAAGGCGCCAATGTTTCCCTTTATTGGGTTCATCATGAACAGGTCAGTTTTATTTCGGATAAAGTTTCACTTGCCCTCCAGGCAAGACGACGTTTGGAAGAGAACAATCCCGCTGTAACCGATCTTGCCCAGTGGCAGAAGTATCGGGAAGGCGCGTTAGTTACCGCGATGTTGTTTGCCCCGGATAAAACCTGGCAGGCCTCGCAGGGCATGACCGCTATGATGGCCAAACAGGCGGCGAAGAATTTGCCGCAGATTAACCAGGTAGCTGCCCGCCTGGATTTTGATCTGTTATCTCAAGGCATTGATGTGAAATTAATCCTCGGCACCGAAGACAGCCAGTGGGCGGCAAAAACCGCCGATGAGTATCAGGCCAAGCTCGCCGAGCTGGGCAAAGACAGTGCCCGTGTTTCACCCACGTTCAACCGGTTGTTATCACGCATCCAGATTGACAGCACCCAGGAGGTGCTGGCCGTTGACCTATCACTGGATGAAAGCATCCTCGAAGATATCTCATCTGTGGTGCAAGAAGGCATGGCCAGTTTGTTTTCAGTCGAAGCCAAAGATCCCAGTCAATCTGTTGGTCCGGACAAAATCCAAACCCACCCGAAAGATTATGCGGCGAATGCTGTATTAGCCAACTTGCCAGATATCACCTTTAAAGATCATGAAACACCGGCCCTGTTTTACCAGGGACCGTTTGCTGCTGACATTAAGCAGATAAGTCAAACCGACGACGGTTTATTTGAAATCTGGATCGAAGCTAAGGTGGCTATTCCAGAATCGCAAAACTGGGGACGTGAATATACTGCTGAGACCACATTCATAGTTGATTCCATTACCGACCAGCAGGGCAATGAACTGTTGCGTGATGAACGATGTGTTACTGGCATGATGATACACGGCAAGAATCAAGAGCCCTCTAGCAATACCATGATCAACAGTGATACCTCTTCGGCCTGGAAACGCGTGCGTTTAATCCCCGATGCACAACTGGAAAAGATTCATCGCATTGAAGGTAACATAGAATTCACAGCCCCCGTGTCAGTCAGCGTTCATGATGTGCCATTAAAAGCCGGTGCCAGTGTAGAAGCAGAAGGGGTACGTTTTTACATCAATCATTTTAAAGACTCACAGCTCACTTACCAGCTGTCCGGTGATACAGACCGTGTGCTGGAAATACGCGCTCTTAACAGTGCCGGACAACCCTTGGAAACAAGC
The DNA here is from genome assembly GCA_013041975.1 of Gammaproteobacteria bacterium. Lineage (GTDB taxonomy): Bacteria > Pseudomonadota > Gammaproteobacteria > Chromatiales > Chromatiaceae > JABDQZ01. Next base: position 885 of record JABDQZ010000192.1, on the reverse strand, counting down.
TGGAAAATGGGTTCGGTCGATCCCACCGGTCAACAGAACCAGGCTTACCAGGGAAAGATTGCCTCTGTACAGGTATTTATCGCCAGACAGTTTAACCAACAATCCATGCAATTTGTGATTACCGATCCACTCAAAGCGCCGGTGAAAAAAGATCCGGATGCTGCACCGCAATATTTTGCGCCTGATACTGTAGATGTCAGTCAGTGGGATTCCTATAAAGAACTGGACTGGAACCAGCTTAAATTGACCAATCACTTTTTTGGGTTTGTCGAAAAGAACACCAAGTTGATTGGTGACCTGTTGTATCCCAACCTGCGTATTCTGGTCACGCACAATCCGGAGTCCTGGTCGCGTAATCCCAATATCACAGTATTTTTTCCCTTACTAGAACCTTTACCGGGCGTGTTATCGGCGATGTCATTTACCGCGATTGAGCCGGCAGTACAGGATGAGCCAGCCACCAACTATTCACGCATCAGTTATCCTTACTATACCAACTCCGGCAAGCTGGCCATAAATACCTTCCTGGATGAAAATCCTGTGGCTACTGCCAGCGTGAGTTTTCCAGGACAATTTGAACAGGATAAACAGTTAACCGCATTAAAAGGTATGTTGACTTTTAACTTGCCAACTGCGGTTCAACGTACACGTTTTCCCATCAAAGATTTGTGGTCAGGGAAAACAGTAGACGGTATTACCGTCAAATTAGAAGATATCAGCTTAGGTATGTTTTCAGGCTACAGCCTAAAAATTGAAGGTGATCTAACCAGACTAGTGAATGTACATGGTGTTGATCAAAGCAGTGCCTTGTTGCCGGGAGATCCAATCAATTACCAGACAGGCGGTTACTGGACGATGACCTTGCCTTTTGGTACGCAGCAGGTC
>JABDQZ010000145.1 GCA_013041975.1 Gammaproteobacteria bacterium | reverse complement strand
GCTGATGATTCCAGTCTTTGGGCCATTTCCACCAGCATGTCCTTAAAGGATTTGACGGTGATCTCACGTTCGTGGTTGTTGAGAATTTCCACGAAGCGGGACATGTGGGTGCCCTTGAAATTGTGGGGCAAAAACACATACATATTGAAGTTGGCAATCGTATGCTGCTCACCTTCGGTTCGGTCACTTACCTTTACCGGGTGTTTGATATCCTTTATGCCAACCTTGTTGATGGCAATTTTTCGGGTATCTACGCTACTTTGTACGTCTTCAATGGTTGAATCAGTACTGGCTGTTTCAGTCATGCAATGCTCCAGGACAGGCTATTTATTCAACTTGCCGAACAAGCTGTTTGTTCAGAAAAGCATGCAATACTAACAGAAAATTAGTTTTCAGGCATATATTTTACATCAAGGATTACATGGTAATCATCAAGGAAAACTTGCTTTAATGCTGACGTTTAACGATGTATTCAGCCAGTCCACGCAGAGGGTCTGCGCAATGATCAAAGCTGCTGAGTTGAGCGAGGGCATCTTCTACGAGGTCTGAGGCTTTTTCCCGGGCACCTTCAAGTCCGAGCAGAGCCGGGTAGGTGGGTTTGTCATTGGCGGCATCTTTACCACTGGTTTTGCCAAGTGTTGATGTTTCACCCTCAATATCAAGAATGTCATCACGAATCTGAAAGGCCAGGCCAATGCATTTGGCGTAATGGTCGAGTTTTTTCAGGGTAGCGGTATCCAGCTGTTCATCAGCAAAGGCCCCCAGCTTTACCGAGGCTCTGATCAATGCGCCTGTCTTGTGGATATGCATGTTTTCCAACTCAACCAAATCCAGGCTTTTGCCAGTCGCATCAAGATCGATGGCCTGTCCGCCGCACATGCCACGAGAACCGCTGGCAAAGGCCAACTGCTCAATCATTTTCAGCCTGGTTTCAGCAGAAAATTTTCCGGCCTCGTCTATTGAAAGTATATGAAAGGCAAGTGTTTGCAGGGCATCACCCACCAGCATGGCCGTGGCTTCATCATATTTGACGTGGCAGGTCGGGCGACCACGACGAAGATCATCGTTGTCCATCGCCGGCATATCATCATGCACCAGGGAATAGGCGTGAATGAGCTCAACGGCGCTGGCCGGGGCGCAAAGTCGTTCAAGAGGAATGTTAAGTGCCTGTCCAACGGCATAAACCAGCATGGGACGAATGCGTTTTCCCGGCCCCAGAGCCGTATAGTGCATGGCTTCGTGCAAACGAACAGGTGGACGCTCTGTAGAGGGTAAATAATCTTTAAGGGAGTTTTCTACACGATGCTGACTAAAGGCAAGGAATTCCTTAAATTGCTGGTCATTGCTCATTTTCGAACGGCTCCAGCTCGGCATCTGTGGTATTTTCCAGCAGGATTTTCACTTTTTGCTCAGCGTCATCCAGCGATTTCTGGCATTGTCTTGTCAGTTTAATACCTTCCTCGAATGCCTTTAGTGAGTCATCAAGCGACATATCGCCTTGTTCCATCGAATCTACCAGCTTTTCCAGCTGCCCGAGAGCATCCTCAAATGATGGCGTGTCTTCAGGGTTTGGTTTTTTTGCCACAATTTATGCCTTGTTGGTGATGATTTATAACCTGTTGCGATGCTAAACTACATGGCTGGTTGATCCCGGTCAAATGTGAATACAACATGAGTAAAAAGTTATTACAGCTGATTGTTCTGCTGTGCGCGGTGGCATTGTTCCCGTCAGGATTGTTCGCCAATGAAGAATACCTGAAACAGTTGGAGGATAATGCTGAATTTGAATATGACGATAGTGGTGATGTGCCCTGGAAAGAAGACAGGCTCGCTGATTTGATGCCACCGGAAAACGATAATCTCAGGCAGCTCGCTATTGATCATCCTCCGGTCGGTTTCAAGGTCTACATAGATACAACCAGTATTACGGTCAGTAAATCGGATAGTGTGGTACGTTACTGGCTGGTGCTAAAGGCCGGTAAATCACGCAACGCCATGTATGAAGGTATCAAATGTAACAGTAAGGAATATAAAACCTATGCCTACGAAAACAAATGGAAAAAAGGCAAGGTGAATATTTCGAAAGTAGCAAAATGGTTGCCTATCAAGAAACAAGGACATGATTATTTCCGCTATGAGCTGGAGAAATATTTTTTCTGCAGTGACGTGTTGCCCAGACCTGTTGAAGATATACAGGACATCATAGCTGGCTATAAAACTACAACATCGGATTTTGATCCAACTTATCACTATGGCCAGTAATTACGATGCGTCTGCCATTGAAGTACTCAGTGGCCTTGAGCCGGTGCGCAAGCGCCCCGGAATGTACACCGATACCACCAGACCCAATCACCTGGCTCAGGAGGTTCTCGACAACAGCGTCGATGAAGCTATCGCCGGGCATGCGAAAACCATTGAAGTGACCCTCTACAAGGATGCTTCTCTGCAAGTGATTGATGATGGACGCGGCATGCCCGTGGATCTTCATCCTGAAGAAGGTATTCCCGGTGTCGAGGTGATTCTCAGCAAGCTGCATGCCGGGGGTAAATTCTCCAATAAAAACTACCAGTTTTCCGGTGGACTGCACGGTGTCGGTGTATCAGTCGTTAATGCCCTGTCACGCCATATTGAAATCTGGATCAAACGCGATGGCCAGGAACACAACATCGCCTTTGCCAATGGCGAGAAGGTTTCTGACCTGGAACCGATAGGGAAGGTTGGCAGGGCAAATACCGGTACACGTATCCGTTTCTGGCCAGATCCGCAGTTTTTTGATTCGCCAAAATTCTCTGTCAGACAACTCCTGCACGTGTTGCGTGCCAAGGCTGTGCTCTGTCCGGGCTTGAAGGTGATTTTCAATGAGGAGGCAACTGGCGAAAAACATGAATGGTATTATGAAGACGGACTGAAAGACTATTTACTGGATGCGCTTTGTGGAATAAAACTGTTGCCTGAGGATCCTTTTGTCGGTGAAATGTCGGCTGAACATGAAGCTGCCAGCTGGGCTGTTGCCTGGTTGCCGGAAGGTGGGGAGAGCGTTAATGAAAGTTACGTTAACCTGATTCCAACATCGCAGGGTGGTACGCATGTTAATGGTCTGAGAACCGGACTGACCGATGCGGTACGTGAATTCTGCGAGTTTCGAAACCTTTTGCCACGCGGTGTGAAACTGACTCCGGATGATGTCTGGAATGGAGTGGCCTTTATTCTTTCTGTGAAACTGTTAGATCCGCAGTTTTCCGGACAGACAAAAGAGCGTTTATCATCTCGGGAATGTGCTGCGTTTGTTTCAGGCATTGTCAAAGACTCTTTCGGACTTTGGCTCAATCAGCATACGGATATGGGTGAAGCTATTGCTGAACTGGCTATCAACTCAGCCCAGAATCGTATGCGTGCTGGACGTAAAGTGCAGCGTAAAAAGGTTACGCAAGGGCCGGCGTTACCAGGCAAACTGGCTGATTGTGCCAGCGTTGACCCGAGCCGGTCCGAACTGTTTTTAGTGGAAGGTGATTCTGCTGGCGGCTCGGCCAAGCAGGCAAGAGATCGTGAATTCCAGGCCATCATGCCATTGCGTGGCAAGATTCTGAATTCCTGGGAAGTAGACTCGGTTGATGTTTCAGCTTCACAGGAAGTGCATGACATTGCCGTGGCCATAGGGGTAGAGCCAGGCATTGATGACCTTTCAAAGTTACGTTTCGGTAAAGTCTGCATCCTTGCTGATGCGGACTCTGATGGTATGCATATCGCAACTTTGTTGTGTGCCTTGTTTGTACGCCATTTCCGTAAACTGGTCACAGAAGGTCATGTGTATGTGGCCATGCCGCCATTATTCAGAATTGATGTTGGCAAGCAGGTTTTCTATGCCCTCGATGAGGCTGAGAAGCAGGGCACTCTGGATCGTATCAAGGCTGAAAAGCTCAGGGGTAAGGTGAGTATTCAGCGCTTCAAAGGTCTGGGTGAAATGAATCCCAAACAGCTTCGTGAAACGACCATTGACCCCGATACACGTCGACTGGTGCAACTGATTGTCGATGCCGGTGATGATACCAATGGTATGCTGGATATGTTGTTGGCCAAGAAACGGGCTTCTGACCGAAAGTCGTGGTTGCAGGAAAAAGGCAACCTTGCCGAAGTTTGATTACAGATGATTTTCCCGAAACATCTGAGTGCGGTTTATCCACAATGAACTGGGCTGATA
>JABDQZ010000176.1 GCA_013041975.1 Gammaproteobacteria bacterium | reverse complement strand
GGTCTGAAACATGCGCGGCACCGATGGTAATATTTTCCCGCACGGATCCATAAAACAAACTGATATCCTGTGGAACATAACCAATATTACGACGCAAATCTGCTGGGTCGAGCTGACGTATATCGACACCATCGATACGGATTGCTCCTTTGTCTGGCTGATAAAGGTTAAGCAATAATTTTTCTATGGTGCTTTTACCGGAACCAATTCTGCCAATAATGCCAACTTTTTCACCTGGTTTGATTGCAAAAGACACATTTTTAAGTACGGCATTTTCGGTATTGGGATAGGCAAATGTCACATCTTCAAACTGAATATTTCCTTGCAGCTCCGGGCGTGTTAGAAAGTGCTTTCCTTCAGGGCGTTCAACCGGCAAATCCATCATGTCATTTAGCGTATTTAATGCCGCCCGTGACTGATGATATCGTGTCGTCAAAAGTGCAACCTGCGCCATTGGCGCTATTGCCCGACCGGACAGCATCACAGAAGCAATCAACCCACCCATGCTCAACAAACCATCCATTAATAAGTAAACGCCGTAAACGACTACGGAAAGGGTGACAAACTGCTGTACAAAAGTGGCAATATTCGACGCTGAATTGGCTATAAAACGTGATTTAGCATCCCATTTTGCCAATTGGCCTACAGCATGCTCCCAGCGGCTTTGCATCACGCTTTCTGCACCACGAGTTTTTACCGTGTCTGCCACGGTGAGACTTTCTACCAGTAAGGAGCTTTTCTGCGATGAGGCTTTTGAGGCATTTTCAGCAGCCTGCTGCAGCGGCTTTTGTATGAGAAACCCATAGATAATGATCACTGGAATAGCCAGCATAGGGACCAAGACCAATGGCCCTGCAAGCAAATAAATGACCAACAAGAAAATGATGACAAAGGGCATATCAATCAAAGTGGTAATGGTCATAGACGTAATAAAATCACGAATTCCGTCGAATTCACGAAAATTATTAGCAAATAATCCAACCGAAGGAGGTCGTGCTGACAACTTCATACCCAGCACCTTTTCCAGCAACCTTGATGACAGGATGACATCGGCTTTTTTACCTGCCACATCGATAAACTTTGAACGCAATAATCTCAGGGTAAAATCAAACACCACCACGATAGCTACCCCGATAGCCAGCACCCATAAGGTTTCCTGGGCATCGTTTGGCACCACCCTGTCATAAACATTCATGACAAACAGTGGATTAACCACGGCAAACAGGTTGATCAGGAACGAAGCCACCAAAACATCCCGGTAGATACGCCAGGAAAGCAGCATGGTCGACCAGAACCAGTGACCCTTTTTCTCAGAAATATCCGCCTGGATCCTATGGCCAAAATCGTGAATTGGATTCGCTAGAATGGCGAAGCCGGTATAGACTTCCTGCAAGGTTTCCAATGAGACATGGGTTACGCTATCACCGGTTTCAGGGTAAAGCATCTTGAATTGACCATCAGCTTCTTTGGACAACAAAATACAAGCGTGATTGTCTTTAAGTAACAGCACCACTGGTAACAGTAAGCCACTGATTTGCTGTAGCGGGCGCTTAATGATCTTGGCGCTAAGACCAACTCTTTTTGCCGCGCGGACAAATAGTTTTGGCGTCAACTGCCCATCTACCAGCGGCAGCCCGGCCACGGGTGAGTTCTCCGATGCTGGCATGCCATGCAATTTGGCCATTGCCAACAGACTCAGCAGTAATACGTCTTCGTCTACATGCTCAGTATGACTGAGATCTTCGACGGACTTCTCATTTTTATCCATTTAATTGGGAAAGTTAATAATTCTTGGCATCACCTCGTTGTCGGCAGCTATACTGGTACCTTTAGAAATGATTTAAAAACGGAACATTAACGGAATTATCTAATGCTCTACGTTCAAAGAGATGAAAATGGAAACATTACCGGACTAACACTGACTCCCGGTGAAACTGCTGAAGCTGCTTCGCTGAGTGATCCGGAAGTACGTAAGTTTTTAACGCAATCTGATACCGATCTGATACGGGTACTGGAAGATGTTATTGATGTACTGGTAGACAAAAACCTGATGAGCGTTACCGATTTGCCCGAATCTGCCCAACTCAAACTACTTTATCGAAAAAACACGCGCTCTTTGCTCGATAGTGATAACAAGCCAATGCTGATTGATGATGAAAATATACTTTAATTACCAATAGTTTTAAGACAATAAAAAACCCTGCCAGCTAACTTGCTGGCAGGGTTTTTTCGGGCTTAACAGCTCGGCAAATGATTGTTTACATCATGCCGCCCATTCCACCCATGCCGCCCATGTCACCACCCATGGATGGCGCTGCTGCAGCTTCATCAACTGGCTCATCAGCAACCATGCACTCGGTGGTAATCATCAGGCCAGCAACAGATGCTGCGTTCTGCAGTGCTGAACGGGTAACTTTAGTTGGATCAAGAATACCCATTTCAACCATGTCGCCGTATTCGCCATTGGAGGCATTGTAGCCGTAGTTACCTTCACCTTCTGAAACCTTGTTGAGTACAACAGAAGCCTCATCACCGGCATTGCTTACGATCTGACGCATTGGCTCTTCCATGGAACGAAAAGCGATTTTGATACCGATATCCTGATCGTGGTTGTCACCAGTGATATCTTTAACACCCTGCAAAGCACGAACCAGAGCTACACCACCGCCCGGTACGATACCTTCTTCAACAGCGGCACGAGTTGCGTGCAACGCATCTTCAACACGGGCTTTCTTTTCTTTCATTTCAACTTCAGTGGCAGCACCAACCTTGATCACTGCAACACCACCAGCCAGTTTAGCCAGACGCTCCTGCAGCTTTTCTTTATCGTAGTCAGAAGTAGCTTCTTCAGCTTGAGCACGAATCTGCGCAACTCGAGCCTGAATGTCTTCTTCAGTACCGGCACCATCAATCAGTGTAGTTTCTTCTTTGGTGATCTGAATTTTCTTGGCCGTACCCAGTTCGTTCAGGCCAGCTTTATCCAGGCTCAAACCAACTTCTTCAGAGATAACAGTCGCACCAGACAGGATAGCCAGATCCTGCAGCATGGCTTTACGACGATCACCAAAACCAGGCGCTTTTACTGCAGCAACCTTAACGATGCCGCGCATGTTGTTTACAACCAGAGTTGCCAGCGCTTCACCTTCAACATCTTCAGCAATGATCATCAGCGGACGTCCGGCTTTTGCAACGGCTTCCAGCACTGGCAGCAAATCACGAATGTTGGAGATTTTCTTGTCGTGCAGCAGGATGAATGGATCTTCCAGATCAACCGTCTGACTCTGCTGGTTGTTGATGAAATAAGGAGACAGGTAACCACGATCGAACTGCATACCTTCAACCACATCCAGTTCATTATCCAGTGCGGAACCGTCTTCAACAGTGATAACACCTTCTTTGCCGACCTTTTCCATGGCACCGGCAATAATGTCACCAATGCTTGAATCAGAGTTGGCAGAAATTGAACCCACCTGGGCGATTTCTTTATCATCGGCACACGGCTTGGACATTGCTTTCAGGTTTTCAACAACAGCTTTAACCGCTTTATCCATACCACGTTTCAGGTCCATTGGGTTCATGCCTGCAGCTACGGCTTTCAAGCCTTCGCGAACCATTGCCTGTGCCAGAACAGTTGCAGTGGTAGTACCGTCACCAGCGATATCAGAAGTTTGTGAAGAAACTTCTTTAACCATCTGCGCACCCATGTTTTCGAACTTGTCAGTCAATTCAATTTCTTTTGCTACGGAAACACCGTCTTTTGTGATGGTAGGAGCACCAAAGCTCTTTTCCAGAACCACATTACGGCCTTTCGGGCCCAGTGTTACTTTTACGGCATTTGCCAGCACGTTAACACCGTTAAGCATTTTCGTCCGGGCTTCATCACCAAAATTTACTTCTTTTGCACTCATGTCTTTATTCCTAAAACTTTAATTGATAATTAATTTGCTCGATAAGACAAGGATTGGATTACTCAATCACGCCCATGATGTCTTCTTCACGCATCACCAGCACATCTTCGCCGTCCATCTTGACTTCAGTACCGGAAAACTTGCCAAAAATCACTTTGTCGCCAACTTTTACATCCAGAGCAACGGTTTCACCGTTATCCAGTTTTTTACCATTTCCAACGGCAATAACTTCACCCTGTGATGGTTTTTCAGTGGCAGCATCCGGAAGAACGATGCCACCAGGACTGGTGCGCTCTTCTTCCATACGACGAACGACAACACGATCGTGCAAAGGACGAATTTTCATTTTTCAAATCTCCTGATTCGTTGAGTTTTAGATTATTGATTTAAAAGTTTTGTTGAGCTGATCTGACGTGATTGCTAGCACTCAACCCAAGTGAGTGCTAATAGTAGGGATGGCAAGTGTTTTTTCAACAAAAGTATTTTTTATGGGCCGATCAATCCTCTTTTTTCCAGTCATCGGCTTCAATCACGCGATGACTGTTTTCCGAAGAACTGGCGTCAGAATGCCAATGCTGGGCATCATGAGTTCCGGGGTGCGTTTGCCGAATGAAATTACCCCGCTTCAATCCCCAAAGCACAAAAGCCTTTCTTAAAGGTGGAATCAGCAACAGGAAACCCAGCGTATCGGTGATAAAACCCGGTAGTAGCAACATGACGCCACACAACAGCAAGACGCCGCTTTCAATCATTTCCAGTGCGGGGGTTTCGCCTTTTGCAGCAGTTTCACGCATTCTCATCATGGTTGAGAATCCCTGCTGTCGCACCATGACACCACCAATAACAGCCGTTAATACAACGAGGAAAACGGTATTAAACGCACCGAAAACTTCACCCACCTCCAGCATGAAATACAGTTCGATTAACGGAACGACGACGAAGATAACCAGAAAAATCATGTAATAACCAATTTTGAGAATAATACGGTTTTAACTATAAATGACGAGTAATAGCGGCCGATATCGGTATAAACCACAAAACCGACAGAAAAAATAATCGTTTTCATTAATAGACAGTTTAATGATATCCGCTAGAATTCCCGAACTATGACACCCGTAATCATATATTGCACCTGTCCTGATATTGAGACTGCCAGGAAAATTTCAAGGCTGCTGATCAGTCAACACATGGCTGCCTGCATCAATCAGGTACCTGGAATCACCTCTATATATGAATGGGAAGGAAAGATAGAAGAAAATAACGAGGTCTTGTTATTAATCAAATCGACAGAAGAACGCTTTGACGCTATACAAAGGCTCGTGATTGAAGAACACTCATACGAACTACCGGAACTGATTGCTGTCCCTGTTAGCAAAGGATTACCTGATTACCTCGACTGGATAAAAGAATGCACAAAATAACCCGTTACCTAAACAGCTTGCTGCTTCTGCTGAGCTTCTTCGCTCTTTCAAACACGCAGGCCGCTGATGATCAGGAACTGCTTTCGCCGGAACAGGCTTTCAGAATTTCTGCCAATGGAGAAGCTGCCGATAAAATCCAGGTCAAATGGCGCATCGCCGATGGTTATTATCTGTATCAAAGCAAAATCAAATTCGATACCGATGCCAGTGAAATCACCCTGATGGCACCGGATTTCCCGAAAGGCGAAGAGATTAATGATGAGTTTTTTGGCGAAATCGAAATCTATCGCGGTGAAGTCATAGTTGATATTCCGGTTATCAAGGATGAAAAAATACCCGACATCATTACGCTTGAAGCCAGGTCACAAGGCTGTGCTGATATAGGCGTTTGCTATCCGCCACAAACCCAAACCCTGCTGGTTGCCATGTCAGATGTGGCAGACTCGCCCGCTCCGGTTGACCCTTCCAGCATTGAAGAGATTGCCTCTATAGGCAGTGAATCCGGGAGCAGCAATAATACTCCGGAAAACAATCCGCTCGATGCCCTTGAAAGCTTTGGTGACAGCTTCGGCCTTGAAGATGAAGAAGACGGCATACTCAGTCCCGAAGAGGCCTATATTCTTTCTCATGATATAACAACGGATGGCAAACTGGCCCTCAACTGGAAAATTGCTGAAGGCACTTATTTATATAACGATAAAATCAAACTCACACTAAAAGGTGACCCGGGACTCGATATCGCAAGTTATGACCTGCCTGAGCCCAAGGTTAAAAAAGACGGCGTACGCCCGGATGGCTCTATTGGCGATATCAAAATTTACAAGGACAAATTGTTTATCGATGTGCCTTTTACCCATACTGCCAGTAAAGCCGGAAATGCAGAACTGACCATCAGCTACCAGGGCTGTGCCGAGCGCGGCATCTGCTACCCTCCAGTTAATTCTGTCATTCCGCTTTCATTCCCAGCCAAAGGTGATGGCAATGTTTCACTGGGCAATGCAGACGATGCCAAAGCTGCGGCCGATAATGCAGCACCCAGTCCTGCACCAGTATCTGCAGCTGCTGATAGCGCAGACAACATCGCACTCGCTTCAGAAGAAGACAAGATCGCCAGCATGATCCGGGACAACAGCACATTTGCTGTTGTTGGCATCTTCTTCCTGATAGGTCTTGGCCTGGCCTTTACACCTTGCGTATTCCCGATGATCCCGATTCTCTCCGGCATCATCAGTGGCCAGGGTGAAAACATCACCACGGGCAAAGCCACCTACTTGTCTGTTGTGTACGTTTTAGCCATGGCTGTCACTTATACTGCCGCTGGTGTGTTTGCGGCGATGTCCGGAGAAAATCTGCAAATACTGCTGCAAATCCCCTGGGTAATCGCCATTTTCGCTGCCATTTTCGTTTTGCTGGCACTTTCCATGTTCGGTTTTTATGAACTGCAACTGCCCAGCAGTGTGCAAAGCAAACTTACTGAAATCAGTAATAAGCAATCTGGCGGCAGTACCATTGGCGTAGCCATCATGGGATTACTGTCAGCCCTGATCGTCGGCCCCTGTGTTGCACCGCCATTGGCTGGCGCACTGCTGTATATTGGACAGACCAATGATCCGGTTCTTGGAGGTCTGGCCCTGTTTGCGATGAGCATGGGTATGGGTGTCCCGCTGATACTGATTGGCGCATCAGCCGGTAAACTGCTGCCACGCGCCGGAGGCTGGATGGATGCCGTCAAAGCGGTTTTTGGCGTCAGCATGCTGGGCCTGGCCATCTACTTCCTGGAACGCATCCTGCCTGAAACCATTATCCTGCTGCTATGGGGTAGCCTGCTTATCGTTTCGGCTATCTACATGGGCGCTTTACAACAACTGCCCGTCGAAGCCAGTGGCTGGAAAAAGCTCTGGAAAGGTCTTGGTGTGATCCTGCTGGTCTACGGTGCAATGATGCTGATTGGCGCGGCAGCTGATGGCAAAGATGTTCGTCAGCCATTACGAGGCCTGTCGATAGGCGGTGGAACTGCAGACCATGCGAATGCCAATGTTCGCCATTTCAAACGCCTCACCACGATGGCAGAACTCGATAACGAACTTTCCCAGGCAAAAGCTGCTGGCAAGCCAGTTATACTGGATTTCTACGCCGACTGGTGTGTCTACTGCAAAACTCTGGAAAAAGAAATATTCCCTGCACCGAATGCCCAGACAGCCATGGGTGATGCCGTATTGCTGCAAGCTGACGTAACGGATGCCGGAAGCGATGAAGCCAAAGCCATCATGAAACGCTTTGGGGTCATCGCGCCACCCGTGATCGTGTTCTGGGATAAAAACGGCAACGAACTCAGACAACATAAAATCGTCGGCGATGTAACGCTAGAAGATTTTGTTGCAAAGACAAAGACTGCGCTTAAATGAGTCCCGTCCATCTGATTATCATCATCGCAGCCCTGGGTGTCGGACTCGGACTCGGCTACAGTCTTTATAAGAAGGACTCGGCAACAGTTCCAACTGCCGAGGAAATTGCCGCTAAACCCGAAAAACTGGATCGACTTCCTGATTTTTCCTATCCGGATTTACAGGGCAACAGCCGCTCCAGCCAGGAATGGGGCGACAAGATCGTCGTGCTCAATTTCTGGGCAAGCTGGTGCCCTCCGTGCCGCAAGGAAACGCCAGCCTTCATTGAAGTTCAGTCCCGCTATCCCCAACAGGTTCAGTTCGTTGGAATCGCCATTGACGACAAGGGACCAGTAGAGGATTTTGCTGATACGTACGGCATCAATTACCCTACACTGCTCGGCGACATGAGTGCCATTGAAATTTCACGTCAACTGGGTAACCGTTTCAGTGGCCTGCCTTTCACCGCTATTTTTGACCAAGGCGGCAAGCTCATCTATCAGCAGACAGGCGAAGTCAAGAAAGCTGAGCTGATTGAACAAATAAAAGCCCTGCTATAACCATTCTTTTTTGCCGGGCCTGCCCCAAAAAATACTATTTCCATTAATTTGTGACTTTTTTACTGCAAATTGTAGACATTTGCCGCCAATTTCCTACAATAAGCTATTATTTACTCATAATAATGACTGTTCCTACACTATGGCGCAAATCCTGGTACTCAATGGCCCCAATCTTAATCTCCTTGGTACCCGTGAGCCTCATATCTACGGCAGTGAAACACTGACCGATATTGAAAAAAAACTACACAACCACGCTGAACAGGCTGGTATTTCGCTGGAATTTCATCAAAGTAACGCAGAACACGAACTTATCGGGCTGATTCACGACGCTAAAGCCAATCAGGTTGAATTCATCATTATCAACCCGGCCGCCTTTACTCACACCAGCGTCGCTATTAGAGATGCCTTGCTGGGAGTTGAAATTCCGTTTATCGAATTGCACTTATCCAACACTCACGCACGAGAAGAATTCCGCCAACAGTCCTGGTTTTCAGACATCGCTGTTGGAATTATCGCCGGACTCGGCCCGCTGGGCTACGAACTGGCTTTACAGGCCGCAATAAGCCGCCTTATCAACAAAACATAGAATCTAAGGTTACCCGCTCATGGATATTCGTAAAATTAAGAAACTGATTGAACTGATTGAAGATTCGGACATTACTGAAATCGAAATCAATGAAGGTGAAGAATCAGTGCGTCTGAGCCGTCTCAGCTCAGCCGCTCCTGTGACGCTTGCCGCACCTGCAGCTGTTGCCGCTCCAGCAGCAGCCGCTGCGTCCGCCGAAATCGTTCCAGCCAGTGAACCTGAACAATTCCCGGGACACGTCATACATTCTCCCATGGTGGGCACTTTCTATCGTTCTGCCTCTCCCGGCACCAAGCCATTCGTAGAAGTCGGCCACAGCATCAGCTCGGGTCAAACCCTGTGTATTATCGAAGCGATGAAAATCCTTAACCAGATTGAATCCGACGCCTCAGGTACTGTGACCCAGATTCTGGTCGAGAACGGCGAGCCTGTTGAATACAACCAGCCATTATTTGTTATTGAATAAGGGTCAACGACATGCTTGATAAAATCGTTATCGCCAATCGCGGGGAAATTGCCCTGCGTATCCTGCGTGCCTGCCGCGAACTGGGCATAAAAACCGTTGCGGTCCATTCAGAAGCAGACAAATGTCTGAAACACGTGCGCTTTGCTGATGAATCGGTCTGTATCGGCCCGGCGCCGTCAGCTGACAGCTACCTGAATGTACCGGCTATTATCAGTGCCGCTGAAGTCACCGACTCGGTCGCCATCCATCCCGGATACGGCTTTCTTTCTGAAAATGCCGACTTTGCTGAACGTGTAGAAAAAAGTGGCTTTATTTTTATTGGCCCTCAACCGGAAACCATTCGCCAGATGGGAGACAAAATCACAGCGATTGAAGCAATGAAAGCCGCGGGCGTTCCCACAGTTCCCGGCTCTGATGGGCCGCTGACAGACGATATTGAACGCACAATGAAAATCGCGCGGGATATTGGCTACCCGGTCATCATTAAGGCGGCCGGCGGTGGCGGTGGCCGTGGTATGCGTGTCGTTCACACCGAAGCGCACCTGCATAGTGCCATCACATTAACCAAAACCGAGGCAGCCACGGCGTTTGGTAACGATACCGTGTACATGGAAAAGTTCCTGGAAAACCCACGCCATGTGGAAATCCAGATATTGTCTGATACCCATGGCAACGCAGTTCATCTGGCCGAACGTGATTGCTCAATGCAGCGCCGTCATCAGAAAGTGATTGAAGAAGCTCCAGCCCCGGGCATAACACCGGAACTACGTGAAAAAATTGGCGGCCGATGCGCACAAGCCTGTCGCCAGATCAGCTACAGAGGAGCCGGCACATTCGAGTTTCTGTACGAAAATGGTGAATTCTATTTCATTGAAATGAATACCCGTGTACAGGTCGAACACCCGGTCACCGAAATGATTACCGGTGTCGATATTGTTAAGCAGCAACTGCTTATTGCAGCAGGCGAACCGCTCTCAATAAAACAGGAAGATATAAAAATTAACGGCCATGCGGTGGAATGCAGGCTTAATGCCGAGAATCCCGAGAACTTTATGCCCAGCCCGGGAAAAATCACCAAATTACATGTTGCCGGCGGCCCGGGTATTCGCTTTGATAGCCACATTTATACAGGCTACGAAGTCCCACCCTATTATGACTCTATGATCGGAAAAGTCATTGCGCATGGCGAGACACGCGAATCGGCACTGAAACGTATGCATACGGCACTTTCAGAAATGGTCATTGCCGGCATTCACACCAACATCCCCCTGCAGTTAGAACTGGTCATAGACCCTGCATTCATGGAAGGTGGTGTAAACATCCATTACCTTGAAAAGAAACTGGGCCTGCAACCCTGATTATTCAGCTCCCTCTCTAATTTGGAGAGGGAAAACTACCAAAAAAACCATTTGCTATGCCCTGGATTCAGGCTCATCTCATCATCCCCAGAGAAAAGACATCAATTGCCGAACTGGTGATGCAAACCGTCGGGGCTATATCGATTACACTTGGCGATGCTCAGGATGCCCCGCTACTGGAAACCCTGCCTGATGAAATCAAGCTCTGGTCACTGGTAAAACTGACCGCACTGTTTGAATTTTCTACAGTCATCAGCGACCAGATCCGCCAACAGATCAACCAGGCCTTCAACCAGGATATCAGCCAGCAACTTGCCATAGAAGTACTCGAAGACCAGGAATGGGAACGTGCCTGGCTTGAATACTTCAAGCCGTTAAAGTTTGGCGACCACTTGTGGATTTGTCCAACAGGCCAGAAAGTTGAAGACGCCAATGCCATCATCATTGACCTTGACCCGGGACTGGCTTTTGGTACTGGCACCCATCCCACCACGGCATTATGCCTTGAGTGGCTTGACCAGCATCACCCCACAGACAAAACTGTCATCGACTATGGTTGTGGTTCAGGCATCCTGGCCATTGCCGCCCTTAAACTGGGCGCCAAAAAGGCTATCGGCATTGATTACGACCCGCAGGCACTGATTGCATCAAGTGACAATGCTGCAAAAAACCAGGTCAACGACAGACTTGCCGTACTGAAAACTGCATCACAAAACCTCGAGAAAGCTGATATATTAATTGCTAACATTCTTGCAGGGGTTCTTATTGAGCTGGTCGAAACGATTGCCAGCTTGGTTAAGCCCGGAGGCCAGATTATTTTGTCGGGAATTTTACCCGCACAGGCAGACGAAGTAGCCAACACCTACCGCCGCTTTTTTACCATGGAAACGGCCGTTGAAAAAAATGACTGGATACGTCTGCAAGGACAAAGGAATGAAGAGTTATGCATGTATTGATCAGTTGTCCGAATTGTAATACCAGCTATCAGATTGAAGAGAAGCAGCTTCAGGAATCGGATGGCCAGGCACGCTGTTATCATTGCCAGTCTGTGTTCAATGCGGTTGCCAATTCCCAACCGGTGACAGAAGAGGCCAACCTGGACAACCTCAACCTGCCCAGCAGTGCCGACTTGTACGATAAAAGTCCAGCGTCACCACGCAGTCGTGGCATTGATGAATTTACCGACCGTGAATTAAGCAGCCTGTTTATTCCTGACGCGCAGTCAGAAATCGTCAGCGGACCTGATGATATTCAACCACAGGATTCCAGCCTGCTATTACCGGAAGAACTACTCGATATCGAGGCTGAAAACGTCCCGCCAATAGAACCTCTTTCAGCGGAGCAGCAACTGAAAAATGATGAACAACAACAATCTTCAGCGGCTGCCGCCTGGGGCTGGGGTATCGGCATTATCCTGCTTCTGGTTGTCTTTATCGCCCAGGGAGCCTGGTTAAACAGACATCAGTTGCTGCTCAACCCCGAGGCGCGCAACCTGATTGAATCATTGTGCGAAAACAGGCCCTGCAACCTGCCTCCCAGAAGAAATCCTGATGCCTTCAAGGTGATCGAACGCAAGGTCACCATCCATCCTGAAATCAAGGACATTCTCAGTATCAGCATCCTGTTTGCCAATCAGGCTGACTTTGCCCAGCCTGCACCCGGCGTGACACTAACCCTGTTCAATAATCAGCAGGAACTGATTGCCCGTCGCAGTTTCACTCATAAAGACTATCTGGATCATTATTCCCGAAAAGCGCCGATATTTAATCCTGGGCAAACACAGACCTTTTTTCTTAACCTGGAAGACCCCGGCTCTGATGTCACAGGTTTTGAATTCAACTTTTTCTGATATCATTCACACCCTTTTTCAATAATTTTTCTGAAATTACGGCATGCAAATTGGTCCTTACAAATTACGCAACAACTTGATTCTTGCGCCCATGGCGGGTGTCACAGATTTACCATTCCGCAAATTATGCAGAGAATTTGGTGCCGGCATGGCTGTATCAGAAATGGTCTCCACGGACGCCTCATTACGCGGTTCCAGAAAAACCGTGTTAAGGCTTGACCACACCGATGAACCCGAACCTGTTTCAGTTCAAATTGTTGGCACCGACCCACTAACCATGGCCGAAGCCGCCAAAGCCAATATTGATCATGGCGCACAGATTATCGATATCAACATGGGCTGCCCGGCTAAAAAAGTCTGTAAGGTTGCCGCCGGTTCCGCCTTATTAAAAGATGAAAAACTGGTTCAGCGCATCCTTGAAGCTATCGTCAATGCGGTTGATGTTCCGGTGACGCTCAAGATACGCACAGGCTGGGACCAGCAAAATAAAAATGCCGCTGCAATTGCCCATATTGCTGAACAAAGCGGTATCCAGGCACTAGCCATTCATGGCCGCACACGTGCCTGCGGCTATTCAGGTGAAGCAGAATACCAAACAATCCGAGCCGTAAAAGACCAGGTAAAAATTCCTGTGATTGCCAATGGCGACATCACTTCTCCTGAAAAAGCCCTTGAAGTAATCACTTACACTGCTGCTGACGCCATAATGATTGGACGCGCTGCCCAGGGACGTCCCTGGATATTTCAGGAGATACAACATTTCCTCGATACCGGTTCAAAAAGTAAGCCAATAAGCATCGAAAAAATTAAAAAAATAATGCTAAAACATCTGGACAATCTATATACATTTTATGGAGAATACCTCGGCGTAAGAATTGCCCGCAAACACATCGGCTGGTACAGCAGGACACAGCCTGAAAGCACGGCGTTTCGAAAAACAATAAATCAGGTACAAACACCTGAACAACAACAAGCGCTGATACAAGCGTACTTTGACACTATAATATCAACCAGGGGAATGGCAGCATGACGCTCGATGCTTCTCATCATCAAGGAATTTTGGATCATTACGTTGCTCATGAAGCCGGAAGAGAACCGTTAAGGGATTGCGTACGAGAAGCCGTTGAACACTACTTTGCACAAATGAGCGATCATGACATCAGCGGCCTGTATCAAATGGTGATTTCTGAAACCGAGCAACCTTTACTGGAAACCGTCATGTTGCAAACACGTGGCAACCAGAGCAAGGCAGCGCAGATACTGGGAATCAGTCGTAGTACCTTACGCAAGAAACTGGCTCAATACGATCTGGATTAACTCCTTATTCACTAGAATAGTTTTCCAACTTCATTTCCCGCAATCACGCGGATACTTTTTTCAGAGAAACAACCATGGCTATTACACGTGCTTTAATCAGCGTCTCAGATAAAACCGGTATTGTGGAATTTGCTGAAGCCCTGCATCAGCGTGATGTTGAAATACTGTCAACAGGTGGCACCGCAAAACTGCTGGCAGAAAACAAAATTCCCGTTATCGAGGTCAGCGACTACACGGGCTTTCCCGAAATGATGGATGGCCGTGTAAAAACCCTGCACCCGAAAATTCACGGCGGTATTCTCGGCAGACGCGGCACTGACGATGAAGTCATGCAAACCCATGAGATCGGCCCGATTGACCTGATCGTCGTCAACCTCTACCCCTTTGAACAGACGGTAGCAAACCCCGATTGCGACCTGGCAACGGCCATTGAGAATATTGATATCGGTGGCCCCACCATGTTACGTGCAGCCGCCAAAAATCACACTGACGTCACCGTTGTTGTTGACGCTGATGACTATGCACGTGTGATTGCCGAAATGGATAATAACGATAACGTCGTTACTGACCAGAGCCGTTTTGATCTGGCTGTAAAAACCTTTGAGCACACCTCCAATTACGATGGCGCCATTGCCAATTACCTGGGTACGCGTCTTGATGAAGAGCCCGCAATATTTCCACGCACCATCAACCTGCAGTTCAAACAGGTGCAGACCATGCGTTATGGAGAAAACCCTCATCAGAAGGCGGCATTTTTCGTAGAAAACAATGTTTCGGAAGCCAGTATTTCAACGTCCATCCAGCACCAGGGCAAGGAGCTGTCATACAACAACATCGCTGATACCGATGCGGCCCTCGAGTGTGTCAAGCAGTTTGGCACCGGTCCTGCCTGCGTTATTGTCAAGCACGCTAATCCCTGCGGTGTTGCTTATGGTGAAACCCTGCTCGACGCTTATGATCGTGCCTATTCGACGGATCCTGAATCCGCCTTTGGCGGCATCATTGCCTTCAACCAGGGACTGGACGGTGACACAGCTCAAGCCATTGTCGATCGCCAGTTTGTTGAAGTCATTATTGCACCGACTATTTCCGATGCTGCCATTGAGGCTGTCAGCAGCAAGAAAAATGTGCGCCTGCTAAGCTGTGGTCAGTGGTCTGAAAATCCGTCTCAGCGACTTGATTTCAAACGCGTCAACGGCGGCCTGCTGGTTCAGGATTCTGACCTGCTGCTGAGCAATGAGATCAAGGTGGTGACCGAACGAGAACCCACCGAGCAGGAAATGCAGGATTTACTGTTCAGCTGGCGAGTGGCCAAGTTTGTTAAATCCAACGCCATTGTCTACGGCAAAAACAACATGACAATCGGCGTAGGCGCGGGCCAGATGAGTCGCATTAACTCAGCTCGTATTGCCGGTATCAAGGCCGAGCACGCTGGCCTTGAAGTCAATGGTTCAGTGATGGCCTCCGATGCTTTCTTCCCGTTCCGTGATGGTATTGATAACGCGGCCCAGGCAGGCATCTCAGCTGTTATTCAACCTGGCGGCTCGATGCGTGATGAAGAAGCCATTGAAGCAGCCAATGAACATGGCATGGCCATGGTGTTTACAGGTATGCGTCACTTCCGCCACTAGCCGGCAAGTTTGTAGGATATTGAAATGAATATACTGGTCATTGGAAGCGGTGGTCGCGAACATGCCCTGGCATGGAAGGCAGCCCAGTCAGAACTGGCTGAAAAAGTTTTTGTCGCTCCTGGCAACGCCGGCACCGCACTGGAACCTAAACTGGAAAATGTTGACATTGGTGTCGAAGATCTTGAGGCATTGGTCAGCTTCGCCCAAAATAACCATATTGGACTGACTATTGTTGGACCTGAAGCTCCGCTTGTTATTGGTGTGGTAGATGCCTTTGGCAAGGCAGGGTTACAATGCTTTGGACCGACTGCTGGCGCTGCCCAGCTCGAAGGCTCAAAAGCCTTCACCAAGGATTTTCTTGCCCGACACAATATCCCAACCGCCGATTACGGCAACTTTACTGATGCTGATAAAGCATTGGCCTATCTCCATGAAAAAGGTGCCCCTATTGTTATCAAGGCTGATGGACTTGCTGCCGGTAAAGGTGTCATCGTTGCAGAAACCATTGAACAGGCAGAAACAGCGATACGAGACATGTTATCCGGCAATGCCTTTGGGGAAGCCGGACATCGCGTCGTCATCGAAGAATTTCTTGATGGCGAAGAAGCCAGTTTTATCGTCATGGCTGATGGTAAAAATATTCTTCCTATGGCTACCAGCCAGGATCACAAGCGTGTTGGAGATGGCGATACCGGGCTCAATACCGGTGGCATGGGAGCCTACTCCCCAGCCCCGGTTGTTACCGATGAAATTTACCAGCGCATCCTTGACGAAGTGATTTACCCTACGATCAATGGCATGGCCCGGGAAGATTTACCCTACACCGGTTTTCTCTATGCCGGATTAATGATCATGTCTGACGGCACACCCAAGGTTATCGAGTACAACTGTCGTTTTGGCGACCCTGAAACCCAGCCAATTATGCTGCGTTTGAAATCAGATCTTGTAAAACACTGCCTCGCCGCACTTGAAGGAAAACTGGATAGCCAGGCAAGCGAATGGGACACTCGTGCTTCTGTTGGCGTAGTTCTGGCTGCTGATGGCTATCCTGGTGCCTATTCAAAAGGTGAGACTATTTACGGACTCAATGAACTTGAATTTGAACCCGGTCAAAAAATCTTTCATGCCGGCACAGTCATTCAGGGTGAACAGGTGACTTCTGCCGGCGGCAGGGTATTATGCGCCACCGCTCTTGGCAACAACGTCACTGAAGCACAGAAAAATGCCTATGAGCTGATAAAGGAAATTGACTGGCCCACAGCCTATTACCGAAAAGACATTGGCTATCGAGCTATCGAGCGTGAGAAGAACGGCTGATGCTCAAATACCAGGTCAGCTGGTGCAACCAGATAGGACTGAAAATGTTCCTGTTTCTGGTATTGATCATGGTGACCTGGCAGGCGCTAAGCCCGCAACCTGCTGAAGCCACCCAGTTAATCAATGACAAAATAGGTCATGCGCTGGTTTTTTTGTTCCTTGCATTTGTTAGCGATCATGCATTTGCCACCACGACTTTCAACTGGCACAAAGCCCTATGGTTGATGTTCTATGGCATTGCCATTGAAGTGTTGCAACATTACATTCCCGGCCGGGAGTTTTCTTTACTGGATATGGCTGCCGATGCTTCAGGCCTGCTGATCTATTTCATCCTGGTCAGAACCATCATTCAACGCACCCCGACGCCACCCAGAGAATTAAAAAACTGATCATTACTATGCCACTTGCTGCAATCTTGTCTATACTCGAAAAACCACCCCGGGCAAATTGCAATGAACTGGCTAAACAAAAAGACTTCTCTCCCCTCAAAGAATGATGCCTTGCCCGGCAGGGATACTGTCATGCCGGTTCCCGCAGAGCATTTCGTCAATCATAATCCTTTGCAACCACCTTTCCCTGAAAACCTAGAAACAGCCCTGTTTGGCCTTGGATGCTTTTGGGGGGCAGAGCGTAAATTCTGGCAACTGGACGGTGTTTATACCACCGCTGTCGGCTATGCTGGAGGCTTGACGCCGAACCCCACCTATGAGGAAGTCTGCAGTGGTTTAACCGGTCATAATGAAGTGGTGCTTGTCGTATTTGATCCTCAACAGACTTCCTATTTAAATTTGCTCGCAATGTTCTGGGAATCCCATGATCCAACCCAGGGCATGCGCCAGGGCAATGATATCGGCACACAGTATCGTTCAGGGATTTACGCCTACAATAAGGAACAATGTGAAGCAGCAGAACGTTCCAGGGATCATTACCAGGCTATTTTAACCAAAGAAGGACTTTCCCCCATAACCACTGAAATCCTCAAGGCCCCGGAGTTTTACTATGCTGAAGCCTATCATCAGCAATACCTGGCTAAAAACCCGAATGGATACTGTGGGCTTGGTGGGATAGGCATTAAATACCCGGATTAACCTGCCTATCTGTCATCTCGACCGAAAGTCATAAAGCTTTGTTGCACATAAAAAAACGGCCCCGAAAAGGGGCCGTTTATCTTTGTTGCATCATCCCCGCCTGGGCAAGGTTACGGATTTATGATTGATCCCCAAAAACATATTTCGGTTTAAACCACTTGATCATCAATGGCAACAGCATCAGTGCTGTAAATACATCGATCAACAGGGCTTCACCAATATACATACTCAGACCCCAGGTGTTGGCCAGATCGGTTCCTACCAGCGGAATAAAACTACCCAGCAGAACCACAATCGAAATGATGACAGCGGAGCCCGTTGTGTTCTGGGTGTTACGCAGTGACTGCATCCAGTTACCACCGGTTTCTTTCATTTCCTCACGTAGACGCGAGATCATGTAAATTCCGTAGTCAACACCAAGACCCATAGCGATACTCAAGGTAACCAACAGATGGAATGCCAGGTTGCCTGACCAGTTTTGCACCGAGGTAAAGTAACCGCCCAGACCATATTGAGCGAACAACGTGATCAGCAGGGTAAAGGTCAGCATGCCGGCAATCAGCAACGAACGGAACATCAGAGCAGTTATGATAAAAATCGCCAGTGCCGTTTGTAATGGACTTAACAGCCAGTTATCCATGGCTACCTCACGTGTTGCTTCTGTAGCCCCCAGGAAACCACCCACTGCTGGCTGTACATAGCCTGGTCCGTCAACAGAAAGTTCATTGGTGTCACCGGAAAGATCTTCAACCGGACCAGAACGTAAACCAAAGTTCACTTTAGAGAAACCTGGGCCGTTTTTCCGTTTTTCCAGTTCATTCATGATATCCACTGTCACCTGATGTGTCTCAACAGGATCCATGGTATTGATGAAGCGGATAACGCCCTCGTTCCAGTCAGCAACGC
>JABDQZ010000159.1 GCA_013041975.1 Gammaproteobacteria bacterium | reverse complement strand
ATCCTAGGTTGCTTCTTTAATACTTCCCTGAACAAGTTCAAGTTAGCAATAGCATGCATGACACCAAGCCTTGAAGTAATTTTCGTGTTCCTGTGTGAAATTAAATATATTTGTTGTAGCTTAGTACTCACAAATTCACGTTGAAGAATTTTGATTGCTAATATGCATACTAGATTAACGCTTTAGATCATTCGATCATGTCTTGGATTGCACAGATGCCGATTCGAGACTAATTTGTCCTAATTATTAGTTTAAACATAACTTATTTTAAAGAACCGCTCGAACTCATATTCTTAATTTGATTTCAATTTACGTGATCTGCTGTGTGCATGTAGAGAATTTTCACGCATCCGAATACCCGCAAATTCACGTACAGACGCCTCTATAATGGGGTTTTAAATACAAAAATATCAATAATCCTTTAAAATAACATTATTACGGATTATTAGCGCGTGCCCTGTCAGCTTATCAGTAGTTTTCGTCACCTAAAAACTGAGTAAGCTGTCAGCTTCCTGGAAGCAGTCGCACAGAGGCGCATTACAGGTGTCTCAGATGTGGTAAAAGTAGAAGAAAAGAAGCCACCAGAAAGGTGGCTATATTTGGTTAATTAATTAATCGATCACAAAATTTTTAGGGTTGCCCTCTACAAGGCTTGTATATGTCCAAACATGCTTGTTACCTTTATACTTTTTATAATTATCACCATCTTTAGCGATATTACGACAATTTTCTTTACTTCCTTTTTTGACACAGAGTTTTCCATCAGAATCCACGTGCCAAGTACCTTTTCCCCCAGTGCCTGATAGTTTTCCATTGGGTGCTAAATAAGAAGATGAAGTTTTGTTTTTGGATGCATGCTTGCCTTCAGTAGTTTTTCCACTAAAAGCCGTTTTAACTTCCTCAGCTGACAAAAAATCCACCGCTAAAGCTGTGTTTGCCGCAAATAATGTTGTAATGACAGATAATGCAAGTGTGATTTTCTTCAAGTGAAGCCTCCATATTTTTTTCTTTATTTGGTATTGTGAAAAATCGCGAGGTAAATATATCAAATTATTTTAGCGTTACAAATCAGTAGCTATTTTTTCTCTTAGTCTGCAGCTCAGCAGAACTTGCCAGTCGGAAATTTAATTCTTTCTGTCCGCCATTCTGCTTTATGGCCTTGCTAGAATGGATTCCTCTTCAATTCTAGATGCCAAACTTAAATCCAGCTCCGTTATGCCCTTTGCACTATGGGTAGTAAGCTCGATCGAAACTATGTCATATACGTTACACCAGTCTGGGTGATGATCTAAATCCTCGGCATGGCGACCAACTCTGACCATAAAATTTAGCGCCTCGTTGAAATCTCTAAACTTGAATTCCTTTTTGATTCGATCATTTGATAGTAGCCATTTATTATTAATTTTGCTGTTAAGTACTTGCAGCTGTTTTTCAATTTCTTGCTGATCCATTCTATTGCACATTTTCCATAGTATCTATTTGATAGACTTTATTCTTGCCATGAAAGCTAAGGTTCTTAGTTCAAAATTTTATAACTCAATCTCAGCTGCTACTTGAAGTGCAACATTGAGATTTGGTAGTTCTGATATATCTTCCTTAAAATTTCACATAATTTAGTCGGCTTATCAGTTACTGACAGTTTTTGTGTTTATCATAACCACTTTATCGCTCACTTCTTTTCTTTAAGCATGTCTGCTAAACCAGCAAACGGGTTATGGCTGGTATTATGGTCTTGCTTCTCTGAAGTAGTACTACCATACTCTGAATCAATGTAGCGAGAATGTTCATTGTCATGGCAATAGATGCATAGCAACTCCCAGTTACTTCCATCAGGCGGATTGTTATCATGATTATGGTCTCGATGGTGAACTGTCAATTCCCTAAGGTTTTCGCGACTAAATTCCCGTGAACACCGTCCACAAACCCAAGGGTACATTTTCAACGCCCTTTCTCTGTAGCCTTTTTCTCTTTTTTCAGCATCACTACGAGCCTGCGCAACGACTCGGTCTAGCTTGTCCGATGATGTTTCTGATGACATGAATGCTATCCAGTACTAATGATTTCAGTTTTGTCCTTTAACAATCTATTGGGTCCGTTTTTCAGCTACAGCAGTTCTTCCTAACCTGTATAGCAACCTGAAATTAGAAAGTGATATAAAAGTGTAGCCGAGTCATAATACAGTTAGACAATACAATAATATTTCAATATTTAGCGAACCTTTTGCTTTTTAGTTTTCTTCTTGGCCACCTTCTTTTTAGAAGTTTTTCTCATAACCTTTTTCTTGACGGTTTTTTTCTTTGAGACTTTTTTCCGAGCCTTTCTTTTTATTGTCTCCTTTTTGCCTTGAGACAAAGTACTTTCTAGCTTTGCAATCTCTTTATTAACCTCAAGCAACTGCCTTCCAGCCAAAATAATTTGATTGCTCAAATATCTAACGGTTTGACGAAGGTGGTTTATTGCCACCCTTGCCTCAATGCTTGATTGACTATCCAGGAGAGATTGAGAAAAATCAGGGTTACTTGAAGAATTCTTACCCCTAGCATTTCTCGAAACCTTCTTTTTAACAGATTTTTTTACACTCTTTTTTTTTGTTGCTTTTGTTTTTCTTTTGATCGCCATCTTCTTTTCCTAATTAACTTTGTTCCAGCGCATTTCTTTGTTATTTTTAGTTCAGCTTTTCAGCATAAACAGGTATCAAAGTTAGTATATTTTTATTTTTTAGCTTTTTTCTTCAAATACAAAATTTTGGAATTTCCAGAGCCCGTGGGTCTTTCTTCTATTTCAAAAAGTTTTACCGCTTTGATTAGTTCACCTAACTTTCCATAACCGTAATTTCGTGGATCGAAATCCGGCGCTTGTTTTGCAATATTACTGCCAACAGGCCCTAAATTAGCCCAGCCGTCATCATCTGAAGAAGCTTCAACAGCATTTCGAAGTAAAGTTACTAGTTTTGAATTTTGCTTTAATTCATTGCTCGAGATTTTGCTGATTGCTTCATTTTCATCCATCTTTCCACGAAGCACTTCGGTATAAATGAATTTATCGCAGGCTGAAACAAAGGCAGATGGGGTTTTCTTTTCACCAAAACCGTAAACAATGAGGCCAGATTCCCTGATCCGTGAAGCAAGCTTAGTAAAATCGCTGTCACTGGAAACAATACAGAATCCATTGAAATTTCCGGTATACAGCAAATCCATAGCATCAATAATCATAGCGCTGTCAGTTGCATTTTTGCCTTTGGTGTACGCAAATTGTTGCATAGGTTGTATGGAGTGCTCTAACAGGACTTCCTTCCATCCTTTCAATGAGGGGCTTGTCCAATCACCATAAATCCTTTTTACATTTGCAGTTCCATAATTAGCGACCTCGGCAAGCAAGCCATCTACGATGGTTGGTTGTGCGTTGTCAGCATCAATGAGAACAGCCAACCTTTCTGTCTTTTCCATAATTCAAGATTTTCCTATTGTTTTCACCTATAAGAATAAGGTGAAAACTTCTGCTTTCAATCCTTAACTGATTTAATGTAGTTTACTTTTTCCTTGAACGCAAAGCGGCTTCAAATGCTCTGGCACACCATTCTCTGGCAATCTCGGGATCATCATATATCTCATCTGGAGCTAAATAATAAGACATTTTCATTTTCTTTTCTTTCTTCTCATATTCAAATGGATATAAGCCTAAATCGGTAAATATAGCCTCTGACTTCTTGTCAGTTTTAAGATACAAAACATCATCAGCAACCAGTCCAAACATCAATCCGTCATGATATACACCATACCCTCCAAACATACGCTTTGTACTAATAGGGCCAAATAATGAAAAGACTTCTTCGAGATTGTCGACAAACTCGCTCATATAAAAAATATTAGCCTAATAAATTGAAACCATATCATGCCTACGCTGTACATTCATGACTACCCTCCTTGTCAGGGTCTTTCTCGCAAACAAAGGCCGTGATGAACCTTTTAAAAATGCAGTCCCAGAAACCCTCCCAAGCCTGAATGTTTCGATTAGTGTAAATGCCTGCTGCCGTAACCTCGCTTCTAATGAACTGACAAGTAATGCTGTCCAGAAAGTATATCCATAATTTTAGTATTTAATTTACAATGCTTTAGCTTGTCTTCGATGCCATTCCATTCAACAACATCTGAAGGTACTTAAAGGGTTCCCCTTCGCTCCAGTATTTTTTCCAGAAGTATACCGCTGAGCAATGAGAATAAAGTCATATAGATTGCCAGAATCAGAGTATATATACCGCCAAAATAATGGATCATAAGTGGCAGTAGCGGCAATTTAATTCCGCGATTGTAGAGAAACGCTGCAATTAGTGCAGTCCTCATGCCCTTCGCCTGTAGATCCTTAAGCAAAGCATACCAGACGTAGATAGGCCCCACTGAAAGGATGCCGCCAATAACAGCTACTATCCAGCCTCGTAGTCCTGAGCCCTTACCGACATTGACCCGAACCCAATCAGGTTTTATTAAAAGGTTAGATACAAAAATCAGTACGAAAATTAGCAAAAGAACAGGTAATATCTGGTAAAGCAGTTTGCCAGAAAACGTCAGTGCATTTAACGCAATTTCCGCTTCAATCAGTAAAGTAAGAATATAAAGACCAATGACAATAAAAAGGAAAACTACGCCTTTATTTGTCATTTTTCTGGGTTTCTCTTCCATAATCAGTTCAAGCGAACAGCTTCATCGTCGCCACAGTCAGCACTGCAATGAGAATGGAAAATATGAAACAGATAAGATTTCGATAGAGAGCGAATCTCCGGCCCAGCATAATCGCCTCAGCAGGAAACTGGATGCTGCCGACGGTTACCCAACTCACCAGCAGCGCAGTAACAGCGACCAGGCTAATACCTTGTGTTAATAATTCTCCTCCCAGTACATAACTGGTGAGAGGATGCCCAGCTGAAATACTTCCAAATGTCGCTCCTACAACAGAATCTAATAAAACATTTTTTCCAAACCATCCTGAAACCTTATCAACAGGAAGAACTTCAAGTATTAATCCAGTAAGGAGAATCACTCCCAAAAGAATGGGTAGCATTCCAGCAAACATTGATATCGTCTTTTGAACATTCGAAATCAGTAATTTTCTTTTTATGCTGGGCTTCATTATTCGCATTTCATAGAACAATATTAATATATTAAGGCACAGTACTTACGTGCATCCTAGCACTTATACCAGACGCGGCCTCTTGATACAGCGCAATAAACCCTGAGCCAATCTGAACTATATTTATCCGTAGGAAACCGGGGTTCTGGACTTATGACAAATTCTGGCAATTCACTCAAACGCAGCTTGTCCCTGCCGATGATCGTACTCTATGGTTTAGGCACCATTATTGGTGCAGGCATTTATGTATTGATTGGAGAAGTGATCGCTATTGCAGGTTACCTGACTCCAGTCGCCTTTCTGGTTTCCTCTGTCATTGCCGCATTTTCAGCTTTCTCGTACGCTGAACTCTCTTCACGTTTTCCGTTTTGTGCCGGTGAAGCGATTTACGTAGAACGCGCCTTTGAACTTCGGACCTATTCGATTTCCATCGGCTTGCTCATGGTCTTTATTGGCATTATCGCGTCAGCCACCCTGACAAAAGGATTTGTTGGTTATATTGACTACATTATTCCTATTAATGAGCACGTATCCATAGTGCTGCTGGTAATAACCCTTGGGGCTATTGCGGTATGGGGAATCGCTCAAACAGCATGGCTTGCTGCCATCACAACACTGGTTTTAGTTGCTGGATTGATAGCTATCATCTGGGTAACACGTGACAATCTTGTTGACGCACCCATGCTTTTGGAACACACCTTCTCACGATTCCCAGAGGATAGCTGGCGCAAAATCATCTCTGGTGCCTTCATCGCTTTCTTCGCTTTCCTGGGATTTGAAGATATTGTCAATGTAGCAGAAGAAGTAAAAAAACCTTCCCGCAACCTGCCGCTTGCAGTGATCATCTCTCTGGTTATCTCTACCCTGTTGTACATCACAATATCAGTTTCAACAATCGCTACTGTTGAACCTGCTGAACTTGCAAATAATCCTGCTCCACTTGCTCTTGTCTATGAACGTGCTGTAGGAGAGCCGCCGCTATTTATCGTGGCAATCAGTATTGCCGCTATTATCAATGGCACTTTGGTCATGATGGTTATGGCGACTCGAATCCTCTATGGCATGAGCCGCCAAAATTGGCTTCCTGCTAAATTATCGAGTGTGAATAGCACGACCAGAACCCCAGTCTTCACCACCATACTGATCACGCTACTCATTCTTATATTTGCTCTTTGGCTGCCAGTAACGACGCTTGCAGTAACCACTAGCCTCTTCACATTACTTGTCTTTTTTTCAGTCAACCTTTCTTTGCTGGTGATCAAACTACGTGATAAAAAGAGCAACAGATGCCCAGAAGGGGCTCACTGCTATCCTGTTTGGATACCAATTGCGGGCATGTTAACCTCTTCTGCCTTCATCTTCACTCAAATCTATTATTGGTTGCAATGAAAATACTTACATTTCATCCACAGGTAGTAAAATGGTAAAAGCCGTTCCCTTCCCGGGCTCACTTTCACATTTGATATGTCCGTTAAGTTTTTGTGTCACTAGATTATAAACAATATGCAATCCCAGCCCGGTTCCACCGCTCTCCAATTGTGTCGTGAAAAACGGATCAAACACATATTTAGCCGTTTTTTCATCCATCCCTGCCCCATTATCTTCAATTTCTATTCTTATAAACTTTTTGTCGCATTTCAGGCGAATAATAATCAGGCCTTCCGATTTACCATTGTTGAAAGCATGAATGAGGGCATTAATTAACAGATTTGTCATAATCTGCGCAATCATGCCGGGGAAAGTCATGATTACAACAGAGTCTTGAAGCTCGGTTTTGATAGACACTCTGGTTTTGTTGAATTTAGGATACAGGCTGGAAAGAATTTCCTGAATATAATCGCCCATATCAACATTTCTGGCTTCTTCGGTTGACTGGTCAACAGCCACTTCCTTGAAGTTTTTGATTAATTCACCTGCTTTTTTAAGATTACTCAACGAAATCTGAGTGCTCGACAGGCATTCGCCGACAAAATCTTCCAGCATGGAAGGCTTTATCGCACCTTCCTTGATGCTTTTACTAAGGTAGTTGGCTTCATAATCAATATGAGAAATTTCTTTCACACTTTCGCCTAACGTTGTGTCTACTTCTTGTGCAACACTACTGACGAGATCGCCCAGCGCTGCCATTTTTTCATTCTCGACCATCTGAATATGTGTTCTGTTAAGCTCTTCATTAGCTGCTTTCAAGGTTTTATTCGTTTGACTTAATTCATAGGTACGTTCTTTGACACGCTGTTCAAGATCGGAGCGCTCCTGTACTAAGAGACTTTGAGTCTGCCCCAGAACGTTCGCCATTTGATTGAAAGATTCTGCAACATCACCCAACTCATCATTCACAGGCACCTTGATTCTGTAACCAAGGTCTCCTTGACGAAACTGGTTAACACCTTCATTAATTGTCCTGATTTTGGCGGTGAGCAGACGACTGATAACCAACGTGGCAATCGTCAAAACCAGCATAGTAACAATAGTTAAAACCAGATTCTGCCAACGCATTTCATCGTTGACTTCATTAAGTTGTCGGGCGCTATATCCAACCCGCAAGCCACCAACGATCTGGTTTTCAACTTTAATCAGGCGTGAAATGTGAAAAATGCCATTTTCCAGCCTTTCAATATAATCTTCATCTGGGTCAAATGCATTATCATTGGTCTGCTGACCGATACTGGCAACCAACCTGGAAGTAAGGTCAAAGACTTCCGCATATGCCAGGTCATGTTTTTCATTCAACAACGACAGTGCATCTTCGACAAGGGCTATATCATAAGCCAGTAAGCCTGGTGCTATGGCAGCTGCCAGTAAGGCGCTCTGGTCACGCGAGGTGTTTACCAGCAACTCCGTATGACTTTCAGTGCTTATGCGTATGTTGTTCCATACCAGGATGCTCAACATGATGAGCTGGATAATAATAATGCTCGCTGAAAGACGTATAAAAAATGGAATGCGCATAAATAAACGGTTTTATTTTTTGTTATTCACTGGCAGGTACGGCCTGACTTTTTCCAGTTCAGATTCCTCCATCACCCTGTAGCCCGGCATATTGATCTTTTCAAGTACTGCCCTGCCCTGGGCATCAGTATCGATGGTAATTAAAATTTCCCTTAGTTGTTTAAACTCATTGTCTGACAGGGACTGATAGCCCAGTATCGTCATCCCCGGAAATGATTCAGTCCTGTGAATAACCCGGTAAGGTAAATTTTGTTTGTCCAGGTGTTTTTCCATGAAACTAACAATCAATGTCGCATCAGAATCACCAAGGCGCAGTGCAGATATGGCAGCGTTATGGCTATTGTAATTGAACACGCGGGGCATCTGGTTTTCCGGGAAATCAAACGCTTTCAGGTACGGTCTCACCAACTGACCAAGGAAACCGACTTTGGGAGGCGCACCTATACTTTTGCCTGCCAGTTGATCTACAGACTGTATTTCACTATCAGCCTTCACAATCAGGGAGCCTGAAATGTGTTGTTTTTGGGTGGCAACAAGACGAAAATCACTCGTTTCCAGTGCCATCAGCGCAAACGTGGGATTGGTCAGCACAAAGTGATAACGACCTTCAAGTGTTCTTTGGGTAAATTCCCTGGCATCGGTTGCTGTTTCTATCCTGACTGTACGCCCCATAATTTGGGACAAATAGTCTCTGAGTGGTGCCATACGCTTGATCAGCGCCAAAGGGCTCATGAATGGTGCTATACCAAAAACCAGTTGATGTTGACTACCCGGTGTTTGTAGTTTTGTTTCATCTGAGGCAACAACAGGCTGAGATACAACAGCAAGTATCAGTACGAGAACAAACAGTGAATAACCTGGTTTTTCACTGGGTTTCATATCAAATTACCTGTTTAATTTTATGTTTCCTATAAAGATAGACCAACACTCAAACATTGTGGCCAATATGATGCATTTCATGCATTTTATGACTGCGGCATTTCCTTGATATAGATATCCTGCTGAGCGAAAGGTATTTCGATGCCTTCCCTATTGAATGCTTTGTATATCGCTGAATTCAACTGATGAAGCACACGGCCACGGTGTTCTGGTTCTGTTACCCAACAAAGCAGTTCAAAATCGAGGCTGGAAGCACCAAATACTCTGAAGCGCACCCTCGGCTCGGGCCAACTGCATACATCGGAATCAGTGTTAGCCACATTCATCAGGACTTTCTCAACCTCATCAATATCCGAACCGTAGGCAACTCCAACTTTCACCCGGATACGGTATTTGGTATGAGGACCGCCGGATTCATTAATAATTTTTGAGTTGCCCATAATCGAATTAGGAACCGTAACCTCAACATCATCACGCGTTAACAAGCGTGTACTGCGAATACCGATATGAGTGATTTTTCCTCTCTCATTATTATCAAGGACAACATAATCGCCCAGTTTGTAAGGCGAATCAGCCAGTATGAAAACGCCTGAAAACAGGTTCGCCAGCGTGTCTTTAGCTGCAAAACCGATCGCTATACCGGCTATACCGGCAGAAGCCAGCCAGGCTGTCATGTCGATATGCCAGGAATGGAAAATAAAATACACCGCCAGCGCAATCACAATCACGGCTGCCAGGTTGGTAAACAGCGGCATGGTCTGTGGGCGTATGATGCTGGTTTCAGTACCATGCCTGCTGATCGCTTGCACAACAATCCGCGAAACACGTAAAGCGAACATCATCCACAGGAAAATCAGAATGCTTAGTACGGATGAATGTAAAACATCGACAATCGTTTCAGATAGCCCCGCAACGCGCGCTGCAATATAAAAACCGAACAGCATCACTGTCCAGAAGATGGGGCGATGAATCAGGGCAACAATCTGATCGTCTAAATGAGTAGAAGTATGTCGCGTCAACTTCCTGATGCCACGCCTGACAGACCATTGTAGAACCCAGGCCACAAAAATTGACAGCACGACTATGACCAGAGACTTCAGCCAGGGAGATTCACCAAATAAAGAAGATATTTTATCGAGCTTAAGTAGCAGTTCCTGTTCCATTACCGACTCCTGTATTCATCGGGTTACTTGTTAAGAATACCGTTAACCTTTTTTTCAATCTTGTGTTTGAGGCTAATCAGATCATAACTCGTTAATTCAGACAAATAGCAAAGATCGCCTGTAACGAACCAGAAACCAGGTTCTATTGAACTCAAAAACGTTCAGAAATCATTTTACAATTCACAACTATTTTTTGGCTTATCCATTATTCCTGCAACGCGGGCTGGCAATTGTGGCAGTGTACTGACCAGCGACATCAGTAAGGCACAGCCATAAGGAATAGCCTGCACAGCCAGCACGATTATCCACATCAGGGTTTCACGCGATTCCAGGCCTATCTGGGTGACTATGGCAAAAATCGAGCTCACCAGGATACCCGCAAGCATGAACTCTTCCCTGGCATCAAGCAGGGCTTTCCACAAGACAGCTTTAGCTGTTTTCTTTGGGGTACGGTAAAAGGCTATTTTTCTTCCAATGATAAGCCCGGACAGAACGGCACGTGCAATGGTATGCGATAAGGCCAGGCCTGCAATGGCAGCAGACAAAGCGGGTCTTAATGAAGTTCGTACTGCACCACCATAGAGGTAAAACATCTTGATTATTTTGAAGCCGAAAAATATCAGGGGCACGGCAGAAAAAATGAGCTGTGGCGCATCAATATCTCGCGGCCAGAAAAGCATAGCCAGTGACCAGGCAATAGCAGCCAGGTTGAATATAAAATTAAACCCATCGGCTATCCACGGCAACCAGCCAGCGACAAAATGGTAACGTTGCCCTGCGAGCAGTTGGGTACGCTTCCAACCAAGTAAGGCCCCTGCGTGTTCACGAAGGATCTGCATCGCACCAAAGGCCCAACGGTAACGCTGCTTTTTATAATCAATAAAAGTATCCGGCATGACCCCTTGACCATAACTTTGTGGCGTATAGCTGGCTTTGTATCCATGCTCAAAGATACGCAGGCCCAGTTCAGCATCTTCGGTTATTGTACTTTCACCCCAGCGCCCTACCTTTTCGAGTACGCTGCGACGCACCATGGTCATGGTGCCATGCTGAATAATCGCATTGCGTTCATTTCGCGTTATCATGCCGATGTAGAAAAAGCCTCGATATTCTGAGTAACACATGGCTTTGAAAGCATTTTCGTTGTCATCGCGATAATCCTGTGGCGCCTGTACGATGGCAACTTCAGGATCAATAAAATGGGGTGCCAACTGGCGTAACCAGCAAGAATCAACAAGGTAGTCGCTATCGATAACCGCGATGATTTCTGCTTCAGGTGATGTCTGTTGCAAGGCATAGTTAAGTGCACCTGCCTTGAACCCCGGCAAAGGATCGACGTGAAAAAAACGGAAGCGTTCTCCCAATTGGGCACAATGGGCTTCGACCGGCTGCCATACATCAGGATCTTTGGTATTGTTATCCATGACGATGACTTCAAAGCTTGGATAATCCAGGCGAGACAAGGCATCCAATGTCTCTATCATCATCGCTGGCGGCTCATTGTAGGCAGGCACATGGATAGAGACAAAAGGCAACGTGGCTGATTGGGACTGCACTGGCTCTACCACACGACGCCGTTGACGAACCCAGATAGCCTCTGCCCATTCGTGTGCCTCGATCAGCAGCACTATCATCACGCCAACAACACCGATAAGTAACAATATGCCAACAACGGCACTTAACCAGTTCTGGTATTGCTGGGAATAATCGTAGGTTATCCAGACTATCAGGGTAGCCGCAGCAAAAGCGACAAGACCAAGAAACCCCCGTCCTTTGTGACTGAGTGTTTCACTGTCAATGAACAATACCAATAACGTGATCACAGCGACCAGCACCGAGGCTGCAGCCAGTAAATGCCATTGTGGAATCTCTACTATCGGCGAATGGAATTCGAATTTCGGCTGTCGGTCTATATCATAGACACCCCAATAAGCACCAACTGCACCTTCAAGTTCCTCTTTCCAGGGCTGGTCGAAGGCCTCCATAATATAGAAGGTGTAGTTGTTGCGAGCAGCAACATCAATAAAACGACGCAGGAATATGGCTTCGTTGGCTGCCGAGGCCACTGCTCCCTTGATAGAGCGCCCATAACTGGGCCAACCCACTTCACCAATCACAACAGGCTTATCCGGATAAGCCTTTTTTAAAGCGTCCATCTGTTGCACGATGAACTCAACGGCGGCTTCTACTTCTAATCCTTCCCAGTACGGCAGCATATGAACAGCCAGATAATCTACGTGCTTTACCAGTTCAGGATGGTCTAACCAGACATGATAGGGCTCGGCGGTACTCACCGGGACACCCAACTCGCGTCGAATATAGTCAAGATAGTTCGCCATCTCTTCTACACTGAGGTCGCCTCGCAAAACAGCTTCATTACCGGCAATCACGCGCACCACGTTACGAGGATTACTCACCGCAACTTTAAGCAGAGTCTCTATCTCGCGCGCATTTCTTTGTTTATCTTTATCCAACCAGGCGCCTAAAGCGATATTCAAACGATGTTTTTTTGCCAGACTGGGAATACTGGCAAATACTCCATCAACCGTGTAGGTACGAATAGCGTGAGTGTGGCCAGACAATAATTTTAAATCTGACTCGATTTGTTCGAGAGTGGGATGATTCTCTTTTAATGCATCCTGCCCCTTTTGATAAGGCGAGAAGGCAAAGCCGGGAATAATCTCCGGCCAGGGAGGTTCCTGTGCTGGTCGGTTAGAATAAGCCCATAGTGCGACAGTGAGAAAGGCGATTGCCAGGACGATGAGGAAATTACTTTTACTTTGATGCATTGAATGACCAACCACAAACTACCGGCCTTCCCGAAAGCCATCAACAGGTATACAGGAAAGCCTTAAAGAAGGAGTTTCTGAAATGAACTACTGCCTTACTCAGATAAATACAGGTTAGTAACTACTATCGCTATCAACTAATATTTTATTGAGTATCCAGGAGAATTTCTCTGCCTTTAACAGAAAGAAATACAGAGGATTTTAGTGATATACACCCTTATGAATCCCCTCAGGGAATATTTCCATGAAACTACAATTAAGCAAATCATTATACACTAAATAAGTACTTGCCTCCCTTATATTCCGGCACGATCCTTAATAATCAGCATGATTAGCTTCGTCACTTCTGTGTCTTGCATGCAGGCTAAAGGAAATCACAGCCCAGATCCGAGCGACTAATTATCAGCGCTTCTCTGATTCAAGAAACCGTATCCAAGAAACTGATTATCTATCATAGCAGGTGTGGTTTGTAGTTTTTCATGTACTCGGTGAGAAGCTTCGCTATCATTGGCTTGGCAAAATAATATCCTTGAAAAACATCGCAGCCGCACTTAGTAAGCAATCGTACTTGCTCCGCTGCTTCAACACCTTCGGCTAAAACCGGTATCTTAAGGCTTTTACCAATTCCGATAATACTTCTGATTAATGCCTTGTCTCCTTCATCTGTGAGTATATCTCTAACAAAGGCCTTATCGACTTTAATTTCAGTTATCGGCATTTGACGAAGCACGCTAAGTGAGGAATAGCCGGTACCAAAATCATCCAGTGAAATGCCAACCCCGTCGTTTCTGATCAGAATCAGCAATGCCTCAATCTGACTAAAGTCTTCTATAAAAAGACTTTCAGTAATTTCTATAATAATTCTTGATGGATCAATATCATATTCGAGCATCTTGGTCTTCAGGGTATCCCTTACTCCACCATAAATAAGTTGATGCACTGAGACATTAATTGAAACTGTGAGTCCCCCCAGTGTTTCACTCATCTGGGATACCTCGGAAAGCACGGTATCTATAACGAAGTCACCGATTATATTGATCTGTCCACACGCCTCTGAGATAGGTATGAATACATCGGGTCTAACTGCCCCGAGCTTTGGATTCTGCCAACGAATCAAGGCTTCTATGCCAATCACATCGCCACTGATGGCATCTATCTGTGGTTGATAAACCATGTACATCTCATTTTGCTCAAGTGCAGTTCGCAGTTCACCCTCAATGATTGCTCGCTCAGCTGTTTTCTGCTGTAGATGGCTCGAGAAGAAACTAAAATGATTTCGAAGTTTTTTTGCTTCGTACATAGCAAGGTCTGCATAAGCGAGCAGATCATCGAGATGATCAGATTCCACTTTACCTCGGGCAATCCCCATGCTGGCGCTGATTGCTATCTTGATACCGTTAATGAACATAACTTCATTAACACGATGAAGAATTTGCTGTGCAAAAACTTCTAGTTGCTGTTGATCATTGAATGGCACCAGGATAATGAACTCATCGCCCCCCTGTCTGACTAATATCATTCTTTCATCGCACTTATGTTGCAACCGGCTGGATATTTCTTTGAGGACCTGATCGCCAATCGAATGAGCGAAATGATCATTTACAAACTTGAAGTTATCCAGGTCGAGATATAACAGAGCATAGGAGCCATTCTTTTTCTGCGTCCATGCAGCATATTCCTGTCCTAGATAATAGCGGTTAGGCAAACCTGTTAACTGATCATGTAGTGCCTGATATTTAAGCCCCGCCTTGTGTTCATTTTCTGATTTAAAAAAACGATAAAATACAAAAAATGCAAAGCTGTTAAACAGCAGAAAAACTAACGCTGAGGTGGCCAAATATGAATGGTATTCGCTTTTGATAAAGGACACTGGTTGCCTGATAGAAATGAAATATCTGAATTTCCGATCGAAGCTCAGCAGAACATAGGCTGGCACCAGCCCTTTCGTGTCATTAATCAGACTGACAACAATATCAGACTCCTGCAATTCTTTTAGGCCCAGGCCAGAAGCCTCCTTGCTTCGTTTATCAGCTGTGATTATAAATTTCTCAGGAATCGGATTTCCGTAGGCTTCATTTTTAGACGCTGCAATAATTTCGAAAGGATCATAAAAAAGAGGATAGATATTGCCTTTATGATCGATTTCACTGGAAATATTGAGACCTATTTCCTCTTTAATATCCTTGGTACTCCAGGGATTGAAAATACCGTCTATATCAAAGGCTGTGGTAATTACCATCACAACCTCATTAGCTTCATTTCTTACCGCATACCGTAAAGGAACCAGCCAGATACCCAAAGGTTTAAAAAAATAGGTCTCACCCATTGTCAGATCGTTTGATTCAAGGGTCTTTCTGAAAGACCTGGAAGACTCGGGTAGTTCAAGTAGGTTAGGTAATTCCTTGCCCTGTAGATTTTGGGAAGAAAAAATGATTTGACCATTGGGACTGACCAGGCCGTAGGCCACAAAAACCGGATTATCCCTAAGAAGGCCGTCCATGATTTGGGAAATACTCTCTGTTTCTTCTAAACCTCCCGCCTCAATCAGCCTCTGGCCGAGCAATTTCAGCATTGCTTCCTGCTGTACAAATCTGTCATGTGCAGAGCGTTTAATCATTTGGTGAACACCGGCTAACTCTATATGCTGCTCGTTAACCAGCTCTTCCCATTTATCATTGACCAAAAAAATGAAAAGCAAAAGCGTCAACAAGGCACTGGCTATGTAAATCCTGCCTAGCTGTGACCAGAAAAACGATTTAATCATCAACGAAAAATAGCCTGGGCTTAATTCAGAAAATTGCGTTATCTCTTAGAATAGACGGTGCCCGGAACTTATCTACAGATACCTTAAGAAATACCAAGGAAATAGGCTAAATGGCGTCTTTTTAACCGAAAATAATCATTTTATTTATGGCCACCACATACCTGTCGTTGACATCATTCGGCAAAATACCACACTACAGCCGATCGTCATTAACATCTAGATGGAT
This sequence comes from Gammaproteobacteria bacterium, assembly GCA_013041975.1. Lineage (GTDB taxonomy): Bacteria > Pseudomonadota > Gammaproteobacteria > Chromatiales > Chromatiaceae > JABDQZ01. Next base: position 706 of record JABDQZ010000159.1, on the reverse strand, counting down.
GCTATTTCCAAAAAGTAGCGTTTTCCTGACTCTTTGAATCTTCTTCCCATACTGATATGGTTGGCCGGAATTGAAACTATCATGCTGATGATTTACAGCGTTGATTGACACCTAATTCGGGAAGATTAATGAGTGCGCAATGCGAAGTCACTGCCAGGAAGTCTGCTGGCAGTGATATGGGATTTTTTGAGCGGTACTTAACGCTATGGGTATTTGCCTGTATCGTTACTGGTATTACATTGGGTCATTTCTTTCCGGGCCAGTTCCAGACTATCGGAAAACTGGAAATATCTCATGTTAACCTGCCTGTTGCTATTCTCATCTGGCTCATGATTATTCCAATGTTGCTAAAAGTGGATTTCTCCGCATTGGGCAATATCAAAGAACACTGGAAAGGCGTTGGTGTGACGCTTTTTATTAACTGGGCCGTCAAGCCATTTTCCATGGCCTTACTTGGCTGGGTATTCATTCAACAGATATTTGCACCCTACTTGCCAGCCCACCAACTGGACAGTTATATCGCCGGTTTGATCTTGTTAGCAGCTGCACCTTGTACAGCAATGGTATTTGTCTGGAGTCGTTTATCAGGCGGTGAAGCAAACTTCACTCTGACTCAGGTTGCCTTAAATGACACAATAATGATTTTTGCCTTTGCCCCCATTGTAGGGTTATTACTTGGTTTGTCAGCCATTACAGTGCCTTGGGA
>JABDQZ010000149.1 GCA_013041975.1 Gammaproteobacteria bacterium | reverse complement strand
GACCAGGAAACAGCTAAAATTTCCGTTCAGGCCAGCTTAACCGGACACCTGGTGTTATCTACCCTGCATACCAATACGGCCGTTAGCGCGATCACCCGTTTACGTGACATGGGCATTGAAAGCTTTCTGCTGTCTTCCAGCCTGATCGGTGTTATTGCCCAGCGCCTGGTAAGAAGACTTTGCCCCCATTGCAAGCAACCCAGCGACGTTAAAAGTTTGGATATCCTTGATTACCTGCCCGCAGAATACAGCAGCAAAACCATTACCTTATACAAACCCCATGGCTGTGAAGAGTGCAATCATATTGGCTACAAAGGCCGTATCGGTATTTATGAAATCGTGCCATTAAACAAACACATGAGACAACTGATACACGATAATGCCAGTGAAAATGAGCTTGAAGAAGAAGCACGTAAAATCAGCGATAGTATTGTAGATAGCGCCGGGAAACTCCTGCTTGCAGGTGACATCAGCCTGAAAGAGGCGCTGCGAGTTATAAAAGAACATTAGGCGACATCGTGGAAACCTTCTTTTATACGGCTATCGATCAGTACGGAAAAAAGCACCAGGGTTCCCTGGAAAGCGACTCTGAAAAACTGGTTCGACAAAAACTACGTGAAAAAAGCCTTATTCCTGTCACAGTCAAGGCGCTGGAAAGCAAAAGTGAAAAATCACAACGCTTCGAATCGCACCACAAGCTGTCCAACAAGGAACTTTCCCTGCTGACCAGGCAATTGGCGATCCTGTTGAAATCCGGTATCCCGCTGGCTGAAGTATTACGCCTGCTTTCGCAACAAACCAGCAACAGGAAAATTAATACAGTAGCTCTAAAACTGCGTAGCCGCCTGCTGGAAGGACAGAGCCTGAGCCAGGCCATTAATACCCTCGGCAAGGCTTTTCCTCCACTTTACAAGGCAACAGTCACTGCTGGAGAATCCTCGGGTAAACTGTCTGAAGTATTAAACAACCTCGCAAATTACTATGAGGAAAAGGCTGATATCCACCAGAAAATAAAACTCTCTTTGCTCTACCCGGTGATCCTGACGGTAGTTTCTATCGCGGTTGTGATCAGTTTATTACTCTTCGTTATTCCGGAAATAGTGCTGGTATTTGAAGATCTTGGTCAGCAATTGCCGGAAATCACCCGTTTGTTAATCGCATTGAGTGACTTTTTACAAGCCAATGGCTTAATGATTGCCATGGTGATACTGGCTGCTGTGCTGATCGCCAAGCTGGTATTGAAAATAGAGACTGTAAAACTGGTGTACGATGCCTTTGTGTTACAAGTCCCGTTGATCGGCAACATTATCAGGGTACTTAACACATCAAGGTTTATACGCACACTGGCGATTCTCAGCTCCAGCAAGGTTGAAACCATGAACGCCCTGCTGATTGCCAGCCAGGTGCTTTCCAACCTGTCGATGCGTCAGGCAGTTGAGTCTGCATCGAAGCAGGTTCGTGAAGGATCCAGCCTGAGTAATGCACTGGCGAGGGAACAATGTTTTCCCGATATCACCACTCACCTGATCAGCAGTGGAGAATCGAGTGGTAATCTTTCAGAAATGCTGGAAAGTACGGCGACTTACCATGAGCGTGAAGTTCAGGCCATGACAACCACATTGGTAGGTATTTTTGAACCCTTGCTGATCCTGGTTATGGGCGGTATTGTGCTAGTTATCGTCATTGCCATATTGCTGCCGATATTTGAGATGAACCAGCTTGTGGCCTAATTCTGATTTAGAATTAATGGCAAAATTATTTTCCATGCGCCACTTCTTGGAGGGTTTAACAGATCTGTACCGTTATCTATTTCATCTTTATCCGATTCTCCATCACCATCAGAATCATAGGAAACATTCTCGGAAACAGTGGTTGATAAATAACCAGCTGCCACAACTCTGTCTGCCGGGGTTACTCCTTTAAAGCCGGTAGGAAAATCCAGCGATTCATAATGACCTATGAAATTGTTGATCTGATTGTAAGTCGAATGATTTAATGCGGCAGTATCGAGATTGGCATTACTGCTTAAAGTCGTCATCCCTGCTGCTGATCGCAATGAATTCAGGTAGATCAATCCTGTTTGAGCCGGCGTATTCGCGAGGACTTGAGTCGCACAACTCAACACGAAAATTGTTAGCAGTATCAGTTTTTTCATAGTAATTGAACCTGAATACAAAAGATTTAATTACTCATCAAGAATAAAAGGTATCACTGCCCTCCAGGCAGAACTTCGACGTGGAGTATCATCAGGATCATTGGCGGCAGTACCAGCCTGAAACTCTTCGAGGTTGGTAAACCCATCCAAATCTAGATCCAAATCAGCATCATCAACGAGTGGATCTAATTCGTTTGCAATTTCATATTCATCTGTCATGCCATCATTATCATCATCGGCATCGTCATTATCAGAGATCCCATCGTTATCAGCATCGGGCTGCAAAGCAAAATTCAAGACCGTACTCTTGCCAGCCTGCAAGTTGACATCATTGGTGGTTGAATTAACGAAATTGGTTAAAGCCGCGGTAATATTCGTCAGTCCTTCATTCAACAATAAAATGTATTCACCGGTTGCATCGGAAGAAGCAAACACTCCTTCCTGAACACTGGAAGAAACATCGCATGAACTTAACAGGCTCAGGTCGAGATCTGAATGAATAATACCCTGGAGTATACCGGGGATACCATTTGTGTTATCAGTATCGAAGGATTGGGTGGGTCCTGGTGTTTCATTTCCGTATTCATCAATGGTAATCACACGCCAATAGTATCGAGTCAGATCTTTGATATTGGCGCATTCTCCCAACCTGAATGTTGTACCCCTCAGGTCCTTCTCTTCAAAAGCTAACTCAGTAAAGTCACTTTGTTCGGCTATCTGTAAACGATAACGTACTGCGTCATTATCTGGATCGACTGCATTGCTCCAATCGAAAAATAATGTACTTGATTGAGAACTGCCATCAGCTGGATAATTGTATGCGATGACAGGTGGTGGACTGTTGCCTTCCTGTTGCTTGTATACTACGCTGCGTGACATTTCAGAGATAGCAATCTGCTCACTTTGTCCCCATGATCCAGCATAGTAATAAATATCATAACGGCCTTCATTCTGGAAATATTCAGGTAACTCAACATACCAGTAAGTCAAGTTATCATTTAATGTAAATGCCGTCAGAGTGAATTGCTGAAAATTACTGACTACCTGCAAATTACCAGGTTGTGGCTGTAAAACCTGTCCCGGTTTACGTATCTCCATCCAGGCATAATCAATTCCTGTAGTTGCTTTTGTAACTATGCCCAGTGTTGTAGTTGTGTCTTCCGGATTAGTTCCGGGAGCCAGGATAACGGTTGAACTGGGAGCATAAATTTCATCTGATTCATCACAAGTTGTTTCATCATTAACAGTTGGTCCGCTGCCAAACCCAAGAAAATGGGTTGCTGAGGCAAGACC